>JBJKPA010000217.1:0-6085 GCA_046706905.1 Gemmatimonadaceae bacterium | reverse complement strand
GCCTCCACATCATCGGCTCCGAGCGGCACGAGTCGCGGCGCATCGACCGCCAGCTCCGCGGGCGCTCCGGCCGCCAGGGCGATCCGGGCTCGTCGCAGTTCTTCCTGTCGCTCGAAGACGACCTGATGCGCCTGTTCGGCTCCGACCGCATCGCCAAGCTGATGGACCGCCTGGGCGCGCAGGAGGGCGAGGTGCTCACCCACCCGCTCATCACGCGGTCCATCGAGCAGGCCCAGAAGCGCGTCGAGCTGCAGCACTTCCAGTCCCGCAAACGGCTGCTCGAGTACGACGACGTGATGAACCAGCAGCGCGAGGTGATCTACTCGCTGCGCACGTTCGCCCTTGAGGGCGGCGAGGAGCTCAAGGGCGAGGCGGAGCGCATGGTCGAGCGCGCCATCACCCAGCGCGTGGAGAGCGAGCTGGCCGAGTACGAGCGCGCCGAGGACTGGGACATCCCGCTCCTCCAGCAGGACCTGCTCATGCACTACCTGCTGTCGGTGCCGGAGCTGGACACCGCCGACCTGCGCCCGACCGAAATCGGGGGCGCCGTGGACGTGGCCGTGAAGGCGGGGCGGACCGCGTTCGCCGCCAAGATCTCGAGCCTCAACCAGTACAAGGACGAGCAGGGGGGCTACGCCGACCGGCTGCTCGCCCTCG
This sequence comes from Gemmatimonadaceae bacterium, assembly GCA_046706905.1. Classification (GTDB taxonomy): domain Bacteria; phylum Gemmatimonadota; class Gemmatimonadetes; order Gemmatimonadales; family Gemmatimonadaceae; genus JAGWRI01. The sequence goes on along the minus strand of JBJKPA010000217.1, from coordinate 5,428 downwards.
TCATGCTCAACGTGCTGGACGAGAAGTGGAAGGACCACCTCTACGACCTCGACCAGCTCCGCAACTCGATCCAGTATCGGTCGTGGGGGCAGAAGGACCCGCTCATCGAGTACAAGGAAGAGGCGTTCTCGATGTTCGTGGACCTGATGAACGACATCTACACCACGTTCGCCGAGCGCTTTCTCCGCGTGCAGCTCCAGTTCACGCAGCCCGCGCCGGCCCCGGCGCCCGCCGCGCGCCAGGCGCCGGCCGCTCCCAAGAAACGCTACAACGCCCTCGGCGTCCTCGAGGACGTACCGGCAGAGGGCGGGGACGGTGCCGGGTCGGGCGTCGAGGAAACGCTGGACGTCGGCCCGGCCGAGACGCCGGCCCCCGTCGCGGCCGCGGTCCGCCGGGATCCGGTCATCGTCGGCGCCGGACGCCCGCGAGCGCTCAACGAGCAGGCGGCGGCGGGGCCGGTGGACTGGTCCAACGTCGGGCGGAACGATCCCTGCCCGTGCGGGTCGGGCAAGAAGTTCAAGAAGTGCCACGGCGCGGCGGCCTGACCGCCTGACCGGGCAGTGCGTGGGGCGGCCGCTCGGGGCCGCCCCGCTGCGTTTGGGCCCCCGCGGACGCCGTGGGCGGGTCCGGGTTGCGCGGTTTCGATGCCGGTCCGCCCGCCCCCGGGCGCCATTCTTCACGCCCAACCCCCGATTCCGGTTGCCGGCCGCGTGGAGGAACCGTCAAATGGCTAGCCAGTCCGTTGCGCGCAAGCTTACTATACATGAGTTACCCGGGTCGGAACGCCCGAGGGAACGGCTGGTGAATCTCGGGGCGCACGCCCTGTCGTCGGCCGAACTGCTGGCCATCGTGCTCGGGGCGGGGAACGCCGAACGGTCGGCGCTCGGCCTGGCGCAGGACGTGCTGGCGTCGGCGGGGGGTTCGCTGCGGCGGATCGCGACGCGGCCGGTGGCGGCCCTGCGGGCCCTGCACGGGGTTGGAATGGTAAGCGCGGTGACGATCCACGCGTCGCTCGAGCTGGGGCGGCGGATGGCGGCGGAGGCGCGCGAGGACGGGGCTCCCATCCGGGCGCCCCGTGACGTGGTGGCGGCGTTCGCGCCGCGGCTGGAAGACCTGCCGGTCGAGGAGTTTCACGTGGCGGTACTGGACGCGCAGCATCGGTTGGAGCGGGACGTGACGGTCACGCGCGGCATTCTGAACTCGTCGCTCGTGCACCCGCGCGAGGTGTTCCGCGAGGCGATCGCGGAGCGCGCCGCGGCGGTCATTCTCGTGCACAACCATCCGAGCGGCGATCCGACGCCCAGCCCCGACGACCGGGCGGTCACCGACCAGCTCGTGGCCGCCGGCCGGCTGCTCGACATCCCGGTGCACGACCACGTGATCATCGGGCGCGGGCGCTATACGAGTTTCGCCGAGGCGGGGCTCCTGTGACGGCGACCGCGCTGCGCGAGGTGATCCCGGGCTGGCCGGACGAGGAACGGCCGGGCCACGACCGGCTCGACCGCGACCTGCTGGCCCGGGCCTACCAGTTCAGCGCCGACGCCCATTCGGGGCAGGTGCGGAATTCCGGCGAGCCGTACGTCACGCACTGCGTGGAGGTGGCGAAGATCCTCGCCGACCTGCAGCTCGATTCGGTGACCGTGGCCAGCGGGCTGATCCACGACGTGGTCGAGGACACGCAGCTCACGGTGGCCGACGTGGAGCGCGAGTTCGGCGGCGAGGTGGCGGGGATCGTGGACGGCATGACGAAGATCGCCAAGCTGCCCACCGGCACCTCGTCGCAGGAGCGGCAGGTCGAGAACTACCGCAAGCTGCTGCTCTCGATCGCCAAGGACGCGCGGGTGATCATCATCAAGCTGGCCGACCGGCTGCACAACATGCGCACGCTGGACTGGCTGCCGCCCGAGAAGCGCCGCCGCATCGCCCAGGAGACGCGCGACCTGTACGCGCCCCTCGCCCACCGGTTCGGGATGGCGAAGATGCGGTGGGAGCTCGAGGACCTGGCGTTCAAGCACCTCGAGCCCGAGGCGTACAAGACGCTCGCCAAGCAGGTGGCGCAGAAGCGCGGCGAGCGCGAGCAGCTCATCAACGCGTTCAAGGAGCCGCTCGAGCGCGCGCTGGCGCGGGCCGGGATCACCGCGGCCGAGGTCACCGGCCGCCCGAAGCATCTCTGGTCGATCTACAAGAAGATGACCCAGCGGCAGAAGCCGTACGAGGAGATCTACGACCTCCTGGCCATCCGCGTGCTGGTCAACACGGTGCCCGAGTGCTACCACGCGCTGGGCATCATCCACGACGGCTGGACGCCGGTGCAGGAGCGGATCAAGGACTACATCGCGCAGCCCAAGTCGAACGGCTACCAGTCGCTGCACACCACGGTGTTCGGCCCGGGCCGGCAGCTCTACGAGGTGCAGATCCGCACCCGCGACATGCACCGCACGGCGGACTACGGCATCGCGGCGCACTGGCTGTACAAGGAGGAGGCGAAGAGCGCCGACGAGCTGGACCGGCACCTCACCTGGTTCCGCCAGATCCTGGAGCTGCAGCTCGACGCGAAGACGCCCGACGAATTCCTCGAATTCCTGAAGCTCGACCTGTACCAGGACGAGATCTTCGTGTTCACGCCCACGGGGCACGTGATCCAGCTCCCCAAGGGCGCGACGCCGATCGACTTCGCGTTCGCCGTGCACACCGAGATCGGACTCCACTGCGCCGGCGCCCGCGTCAACGGGCGCATCGCGCCGCTGTCGCGCCCGCTGCGCAACTCCGAGACGGTCGAGATCATCACGTCCCCCTCGGCGCGCCCGACGCGGGACTGGTTGTCGCACGTCCGCACCGGCCGCGCGCGGCACAAGATCCGCCAGGTCCTCAAGCGCGAGGCCCAGCAGTCGGCCACCCGGCTCGGCCAGGACATGCTCGACCGGGAGATCAAGCGGCGCCGGCTGGCCCGCCCGTCGGGCGAGCAGCTCCAGCGCGCGTCCAAGGCGCTCAATCTCAACGACGAAACCCATCTGCTGGCGTCGATCGGGCAGGGCGACGTGCAGATGGCGGCCGCGCTCAAGCAGATCTATCCGGAGCTCGAGGGCACCGAGGCCACGCGCCCGACGGCGATCGAGCGGCTCGTGGACCGGATGCGCGGGCCCAAGGGCGTGCGCATCCAGGGCGTGGACGGGATCATGGTCCGCTACGCCCAGTGCTGTCAGCCGGTGCCCGGCGATCCGGTCGTCGGCTACGTGACCCGCGGGCGCGGCGTGAGCATCCACCGCGGCGACTGTCCGAATCTGCTGCTCCTCGCCCACGAGCCGGAGCGTCGCCTCGAGATCGACTGGCAGGAGGCCGAGGGCGAGCGGTTCGTCGTGCGGCTGGCGCTGGACGGCATGGACCGCCGCGGGATGTACGCCGATCTGACCGCCGCGGTAACCGCGACGGGAACCGATATCCGGAGTCTCGATCTCCGGACCAGCGACGGGAAGGTCTCCGGCGCCGTGGTCGTCGAGGTCGAGAACCTGTCGCATCTGCAGAAAATCGTGAAGGCGATGCGGAAGGTGAAAGGGATCACGGATGTCGCGCGAAGGGAGCGGATCCCGACGGATGGGTGAGGCGGCCCTGCCGCCACCCCAACAGAAGGCTGAGAGCCGTGAGCTGACAGCCAAGAGCTGACGGCAACACGTGCACATGGGACAGGCCGCGGCGGGTTCGGATGCGCCGCGATCTGTCCCGTCGCCGTTGCGAGTGGCTCACGGCTTTGCGCCTTCGGTGATCGGGTCCGCCGTTTCCCCGCCGCCCCCCAACAGAAGGCCGTGAGCCGTGAGCTGCCAGCCGTGAGCTGACGGCAACAAGGGCACACGGGACAGGCCTCTCCCGATCGGCTTCGTGTGAGTCGTGGTCTGTCCCGTCGTCGTTGCCGACGGCCGACGGCTGTCAGCCACCGGCCCTCTGCCTTTAGTATTCAGTTCCGCCGTTTCCTCGTGACCATCCGCTCCAGCCCCAATGGGTAAACTCGTCGTCCTGATGGTCACGGCGCTGATCGACATGATCGGCCTGGTCATGGTCATCCCGCTCCTCCCGTTCTACGCGGAGCGGTTCGGCGCCACCAGCGCCGAGATCGGGATCCTGATCGGCGCCTTCTCGGTCGCCCAGCTCGTCAGCGCCCCGCTCTGGGGACGGTTCTCCGACCGCCGCGGCCGCCGCCCCACGCTCCTGCTGGGCCTCTTCATCTCCGCCCTCTCGTACCTGGTCTTCGCGTTCGCGAACAGCTTCTGGCTGCTCATCGTCTCGCGCATCGTGCAGGGACTCGGCGGCGGCACCGTCGGCGTGGTCCAGGCCTACGTCACCGATCTCTCGGCCCCCGAGGACCGCGCCAAGAGCCTCGGCTGGCTCTCCGCCTCGACCAGTCTCGGCGCCGTGCTCGGCCCCGGCGCCGGCTCGTTCCTCGCCCTCGTGTGGGGGAACGCCGCGCCCGGACTCGCCGCGGCCGCGCTCTCACTTGCCAACATGGGGTTCGCCTGGCGCTTCCTGCGCGAGTCGTACGATCGGGCCGGCGAGCGCGAATCGAACGTGGGCGAGGAGCGGCCGCAGCTCCGCGGCACGCTCTGGAACGTCGTCCGGCATCCATGGACGCCGGCGGCGCGCCTCATCTGGACCTACACCGTCGCCATCGGCGCCTTCTACGGCATGGTGGCCGTGTTCGCCCAGTTCCTCGAGCGCCGGTTCGGCGTCACCGAGGACACGATCGGCTATTTCTTCATGTGGTTCGGCGTGATGGGGGTCTTCACGCGCCTCGCGCTGATCGGCCCCGCCGTGAAGTGGCTGGGCGAGCTGCCCCTCTCGCGCGTCGGGCTCGTGCTGCTCGGGGCGGGGATGATCCTCTTCCCCCTGTCGCGAAGCCACCTGATGCTCGGGGTCTCGATGGTCCTCATGCCCCTCGGCACCGCGTTCACTTTTCCGGGGGTGACGGCGACCCTGTCGCGCGTCGTGCCGGCCACCGATCGCGGGTTGTACATGGGGGTCCAGCAGACCTTCGGCGGTCTGGCCCGCGCCGTCTTCCCGTGGTGGGACGGGATCGCCTTCGAGTCCGTGGGCATGGCGTCGCCGTTCATCGTGGCCGGGATCCTCTGCCTGGCCACGATCGGCCTGGCGATCGGGCTGGAGGGCGAAATCGCCCTTCCCGAAGAAATGCCGAAACAGTAGATTTCCAGGGTCATGTCCGCCGTGTTCGATCTCCAGACGCCCTTCGCACCAGCGGGCGACCAGCCCCGGGCCATCGCCGAGCTGAGCGCGGGCCTCGCGCGCGGCGACCGATTCCAGACGCTGCTCGGCGTCACCGGATCGGGGAAGACGATGACGGTGGCCAACGTCATCCGCGAGCTGGGGCGGCCGACGCTCGTGCTCTCGCACAACAAGACGCTGGCCGCGCAGCTCTACGGCG
>JBJKPA010000216.1:0-3411 GCA_046706905.1 Gemmatimonadaceae bacterium | reverse complement strand
AGGAACGCGTCCACGCCCATGAGGTCGACGACCACGCCGCCCTTGATCTTCTTGATGAGGGTGCCTTCCACCGGCTGGTCGGTCTCGTACGCGATGCGGATGCGCTCCCACACGCGCATGAAGTCGGCCTTCTTCTTGGAGAGGACGACCGATCCTTCCTGGTCTTCGAGGTGTTCGAGCAGGACCTCGACCTCGTCGCCGGGCTTGAGGTCGGGGTGGTCCTTGAACTCCTCGAGGGGCACGCTGCCTTCGGACTTGAAGCCGATGTCCAGCACGACGAGGTTGTCGCGGATCTCGAGCACCTTGCTCTTGACGATCTCGCCTTCCTCGATCGAGGCCAGCGTGCCGTTGTAGAGGTCCATCATCCGCTCGTAATCGGCGGACGTGTATTCGTCTTCGTCGTAGAGTTCGGGACGGCGGTTGGCAAGCGGACGCAGCTGGGACTTCTGCGCATCGCGCTTCTCGCGCAGGGTGGCGGCGCTGCCGGTTGTGGTGGTGTCGAGCTCGGTCATAAGGGTCAGGAGGTCTCCGAAAAACCCGCGGATTGCAGGCTCGCCGCGGCGAGGTTGAGGATGACGACGGACCGCCCGGCGCCGCGGAAGTGCAGCGCAGGACGGACCGAGCCTTGAAAGCTAGTTTGGAAGGAAGGTGACGTCAACCTTCCGAAGTGGCGTCGTCGCGGTGGGTTACGGCCTTGGCCAGCGCCACGATCCGCTCCACCTGCTCTTCCTGCGTGATGTACGTCGTGTCCACCACGACGGCGTCTCGGGCCGGTACCGTCTGCGTCGCGTCTTTCGCGTCCCGCTGGACCAACCGGTCGGTCTCCTCCGCCACCTCGCCGTCCGTGGGGCTCCGGCCCAGCCGCTGGACCAGCCGCCGCCGCGCCCGCTCCCACGGATCGGCCACCAGGAACACCTTGAGCGCCGCGTCGGGAAAGACCGCCGTTCCGATGTCGCGGCCGTCCACCACGACGTCGTGGGCGCGGGCCGCCGCGCGCACCTGCTCGTTGACCCAGCGCCGCACCCCCGGCATCTGGGCCACGGTGGACACGGCCCGCGTGACGTCGGACTCCCGCGTCCGCTGGGTGGCGTCGGCACCGTCGATGAGCGGCGCGAACGACCGCCCCGACGGGGCCAGCCCCACGCGGTGGGCCTGGGCCAGAACGGAGGCCTCGGTCCACCCCTCGACGTCCGCGCCGGCGTTCAGCGCCGCCGCGGTGATCGCCCGGTAGAGGGATCCCGAATCCACGTGCTGGAGGCCGAGGCGCTCGGCCACCCACTGCGCGGTGGACGACTTGCCGGACGCCGCGGGGCCGTCGATCGCGATGACGAGGTGGCTCACGATGCCACCGCCTGCGCGAGCAGCTCCCAGAACCCGGGGAACGACACGTCCACGCAGGCGCGGTCGTCGATCGCGACCTCGGCGCCGGCGGTGGCCCCCAGCACGCCGAACGCCATGGCGATCCGGTGATCCCCGTGCGTGGTGACGGCGCCGGCGAGCGGAGCGCGCGTTCCCTGAACGACCATCCCGTCGGGCAGCTCCTCGGCGTCGGCGCCGAGCGCGCGGAGGTTCTGCACCACGGTGGTGATGCGGTCGCTCTCCTTGACCCGCAGCTCGCCGGCGCCGGTGATGCGCGTGGTGCCCTCGGCGCGCGCCGCGAGGCAGGCCGCGAGGGGCAGCTCGTCGATCATGCTCGGAACCTCCGCGCCGGCGATGTCCGCACCGACGAGCGCGCCCGCCGCGACCCGCACGTTGGCCACCGGCTCCCCGCCGCGCGTCGTCTCGTCCAGGAACTCGACGCGCGCGCCCATGCGGCGCAACAGCTGCAGGAACCCGGTGCGCGTGGGGTTCACGCAAACGTCGGTCAGCACGAGGTCGCCGCCGTCCGCCATGGCGGCCAGCGCGGCGAAGAAGGCGGCCGACGAGGGATCGCCCGGCACGTCGATGTCGGCCGCGGGCATCGTGGTCGCCGGGTCGAGCGACACGACACCGTTGCGCGTGCGGACGTCCACGCCGCGCGCGGCGAGCATGCGCTCGGTGTGGTCCCGTGACGCCAGCGGCTCGGCGACCGACACGGGCACACCGGCCACGAGTCCGGCGAGCAGGATCGCGCTCTTCACCTGGGCGCTGGCGACCTCGGGCTGCCAGTCCACGCCGTGCAGTCCGCCGCCGTAGACGACCATCGGCAATCCGTCGCCGCGCTCGCAGTGCATGCGCGCGCCCATCGCCTCGAGGGGGCGGATGATGCGGCGCATGGGACGCTTGCTGAGGCTCTCATCGCCCACGAAGCGGGACGTGAACGGACGCGCGGCCACCACGCCGGCCATGAGCCGCGTGGTCGTGCCGCTGTTGCCGCAATCGAGGTCGCGGCCCGGCGCGCGAAGCCCGTCCAGCCCGACGCCGGTCACCTCGACCGTGGGGCCGAGCGCCGGCACGTCCACGCCGAGCGCGCGGAGCACCGACGCGGTGGACCGCACGTCGTGCGAATCGAGGATGCCGCGAACGGCCGACCGCCCGCTGGCCAGCGCGGACAGAATGAGCGCGCGGTGCGAGATGGACTTGTCGCCGGGGACGCGAACGGTGCCGTGGACTTTCATGGCGTGTCCGGCGCGCTCAGCGGAGCCAGGCCTCGAGCGCCGTGGCGAGATCGGTCTTCTCGTCGCGGTACTTCACGATCACCGGCGTCTGGAGCGAGACGCCCTGGTCGGCGCCCCACCCGGCGGTCACGACGCGCGAACCCGGGACGACCACGGCGCCGGCGGGAATCTCCAGCGGCGCGTCGGCCGTGGCGCGGTACACCTGCTCGCGCACGAGATCGAACACCGGCGTGCCGCGGGTGAGCACGACGCCGGCGGCGAGCACGACGCGGGCGCGCACGACGGTGCCCTCGTACACGCCGCAGTTGCCGCCCACCAGCACGTCGTCCTCGATCACGACGGGCGCCGCGTTCACCGGCTCGAGCACGCCACCGACCTGCGCGGCGGCGCTCAGGTGCACGCGCTCCCCGATCTGGGCGCAGGAGCCGACGAGGGCGTGCGAGTCGATCATCGTGCCGCTGCCCACCCACGCGCCGACGTTGACGAACATCGGCGGCATGCACACGACGCCGGGGGCGATGTACGCGCCGCGGCGCACGGTCGAGCCGCCGGGCACCACGCGCACGCCGTCGGCCGGCGTGAAGATGCGGGTGGGCAAGGTGTTCTTGTCCACGAAGCTGAACCGCGGGGTGCCTTCGGCGGGGATGGACATGTCGGCGACCTTGCCGGCGCGGAAGCCGAGCAGGATGCCGCGCTTGACCCAGGCCACGGCGCGCCAACGGCCCTCGCCGTCACGCTCCGCCGCCCGCACGGCCCCGAGTTCGAGCGCGTCGAGCAGTTCGCGCACCACGGCCGGCGCCTCGTCGGGCAGGGC
>JBJKPA010000215.1:0-4324 GCA_046706905.1 Gemmatimonadaceae bacterium | reverse complement strand
CGGCCGGCCTCATCGGCGCCGTGGTCGCCGAGCGCGCGTCGCTCTCCGGCGCCGAGGGCGGCTGCCAGGCCGAGACCGGCTCGGCCGCCGCGATGGCCGCCGGCGCCGCCACCGAGATGCTCGGCGGCACCCCGCGCCAGGTCGGACACGCCGTGGGCCTCGCCCAGCAGGCGACCCTCGGACTCATCTGCGATCCGCTCGGCGGGCTCGTCGAGCTGCCATGCGTGTTCCGGAATGCCACCGGTTCGGCCATCGCGCTCGCCGCGATCGAGATGGCGCTGGCCGGCATCGAGTTCGCGATTCCCCCCGACGAGGTGATCGACGTCATGGGCGAGATCGGGCGCGACATGGACGTGCGCTATCGCGAGACGGCCGGCGGCGGGCTCGCCGCCACGCCCACCGGGCGACGGTTGGCCCGGGAACGTCTGGTGCAGATCAAACGGGCGGGTGGGGCGCCCGGAAGCCCCATACTATAGAGGTGCGGGTCCGCCGGACGTTGCCCGCCCCCCAGCGGGGCGGTAGCTTGACCCCAGGCGCCTGAAACGCCGCACCGCTCCGGTACGTACGGTGGCACACGAGCTATCAAGGGATCGCGCCGATGGTCACCAAAGAAGAGGTTGAAGGCTATCTCGATCGCCTGGGGGTGGATGGGGCGACGCATTCCGAGGTCGAACCCGGATTGTGGGTGGTCAAGCCCGGCGGGTCGCAGGACTTCGACGTCGTCGTCCACTACTCGCCTCCCGTGCTGTTGCTCCGGGTCAAGGTGATGAGTCTGCCCAGACAGAACGGCACCCTCGCCACGTTGAGCCGCCGGCTCCTCGAGCTGAACGCGAGCGACCTGCTGCACGGGTCCTACGGCATCCAGGGCGACTCGGTGGTGCTCACCGAGGCGCTGGAGCTGGAGCACCTTGATTACGATGAATTCCTGGCGAGTTATGAAAGCATGACGCTGGCACTGGCGTCGCACATGCGCGAGCTGGGCTCGTTCCGCGAGGCACACTGACCCATGGGGATTTTCGACAGACTGTCCCAGATGCTCCGCTCGAACATCAATGACCTGATTTCGAGAGCGGAAGATCCGGAGAAGATGCTCACGCAGATTCTCGCGGACATGCGTTCCCAGCTCGCCAAGGCCAAGCAGCAGGTCGCCACCGCGATCGCCGACGAGAAGCGCCTGCGCGATCAGGCGGACGGCGAGTACAAGCAGGCCCAGGACTGGGAGCGGCGCGCGATGCTCGCCGTTCAGGAGAACCGCGACGACCTCGCCAAGCAGGCCCTCGTGCGGCAGGCCGAGCACGTCAACGCCGGTCAGCAGCTCGAGCAGACGTGGGAAGCGCACCGGCTGGAGACCGAGAAGCTCAAGAACTCGCTGCGCGACCTCAACGACAAGATCGAGGAAGCCAAGCGCAAGAAGAACCTCCTCATCGCCCGCCAGCGCCGCGCCCAGGCGCAGAAGCGCATCGCCGAGACGATGTCGGCGCTGTCCGAGAAGTCGGCGTTCGAGGCGTTCAGCCGCATGGAAGAGCGCATCGAGACCAACGAGCGGCAGCTCAAGGCGGCCAGCGAGATCGACGAGGAATTCTCCGGCGACACGCTGCAGCGCGAGTTCAAGCAGCTCGAGCGCGGCGCCGCCGCCGGGGGGAGCGTGGACCAGCAGCTCCTCGCCCTCAAGCAGAAGATGGGAATGCTGCCCGGCGGCTCGCAGCCGGCCAAGCAGATCGGCAGCGGCGCCGCCGATGAGGAGGTCGCCGCCGAAGTCGAGGAGCTGCCCGAAGAGAAGAAGACGAGTTGAGCGAGCCGGGCCCGCGGCGCTTCCGCTACGCGCCCGTCCTCACGGCGACGGTCCTGACGATCCTGCTGCTGCTGCTCGTCAGGTCCGTCGCCGATGTCGTGATGCTCCTCTTCATCGGCGTCCTGCTCGCCGTCTACCTCGATGCGCTGGCCGCCACCCTCCGCCGCCGCCTCCGCGTCCCCCACCGCCTCGCCTTCCCGGCCGCCCTCGTCGCCAGTATCGCCGCCATCGTCCTGCTGTTCACGATCCTCGTCCCGCCCGTCGTCGCGCAGACCCAGGAGCTCCTCAAGCTCCTCCCCCAGTACACCCAGATCTGGCAGCAGACCTTCGAATCGTTCATCGACCGGATCCCGGCGCTGGCCGACGTCGTGAACCCGAAGCAGCACAGCATCATCCTCGCCCTCTACGACCAGCTCACGGCCGCCGTCCAGAACGTGCTCCCCAAGCTGTTCCTCGGCGTCCACGTCCTCATCAACGTCTTCGCGGTGGCCGTCATGGCGATCTATCTCGCCGTCTCGCCCACCACCTACACCGGGATGCTGGAGTCGCTCTTCCCGCCGCGCCGGCGCCCCTTCGTGCACCACATCCTCCGCGAGCTGGGCGACACGCTGCGCGCCTACATCGTCGGCCAGCTCCTCACGATGACGGTGCTCGGCATCCTCACCGCGATCGGCCTCTACATCCTCGGCGTCCCCTACGCCCTCACCTTCGGCGTCTTCTCCGGCGTCGCCGCGATCGTGCCCTTCTTCGGCACGCTCCTCTCCACGACCCTCCCCGCACTGTTCGTGCTCAACACCCCGGACGGCGGCACGCGCGCCCTCCTCGTGCTCGGCCTCGGCGTCGTGATCCACCTCATCGAGGGCAACCTGCTGGCCCCGATGGTCATGTCGGAGAAGGTCCACCTGCCGCCCGTGCTCAGCATCCTCGGCGTCCTGATCATGGGCGAACTGTTGGGCGCCCTCGGACTCCTGATCGCCGTCCCGACGCTGGCTATACTTATGGTGCTGACGCGGCGGATCGTGGTGCACGGCGTCTACGAGGGCGGACTCGTCGTCGACCCCTCGGCGCCGCTGCCGGTCGCCGCGGGTGCCGACCCTCCGCCCATCCCGTCCGACTCCTGACTCCGATCGCCACTCCCATGCCGCGCGACCCCCGCTTCCTCGTCCTCGCCGAGGGATCGTTCAACCCCCTGCGCTCGAAGACCGCCAACGCCTGCATCCGCTACTCGCCGAAGCGTGTGGCCGCGGTGCTCGACTCGACGCAGCGCGGCAAGACTGCGCAGCAGGTGATCGGCTTCGGCGGCGCGATTCCCGTCGTCGGCTCGATGGACGAGGGACTGGCCCACGAGCCCAACGCGCTGCTCATCGGGATCGCGCCGCAGGGAGGACAGTTCCCCGACGAGTGGCGCCCCATCGTGCTCCGCGCCCTCGACGATGGGCTCGACGTGTGGAGCGGACTCCATACGATGCTCGCCGACGATGCCGAGTTCGCCGAGCACGCCCGCGCCTCCGGCGCCACGATCCGCGACCTCCGCCGCCCGCCCGCCGATCTGGAGATCGCGCGCGGCCGGGCCCGCGACGTCGCGGCCACGATCGTCCTCACCGTGGGCACCGACTGCAACATCGGGAAGATGACCGCCGCCCTGCAGCTGCTCGACGGGCTGCGTGCCCGGGGCAATCGCGTGGCCTTCACCGGCACCGGTCAGACGGGGATCCTCGTGGACGGGAAGGGCATCTCGGTGGATGCCGTGGTCGGCGACTTCATCGCCGGCGCCGCCGAGCGGCTCGTGCTCGAGGCGGCGCCGGACCACGACATCATCCTCGTCGAAGGGCAGGGCTCGATCATCCACCCCAGCTACTCGGGGGTGACCTACGCCTTGATGCACGGCTCGATGCCGCACGCCCAGGTGATGTGCACGCAGCCCTCGCGCACCGCCATACGGAACAACGAATGGCTGCCGATCCCCCCGCTCCCCGAGTTCATCGCGCTGCACGAGCAAGTGGTGCTGCGGCCGGCGCCCGTCCTCGGTGTCGCGCTCAACACCTACGACCTCGACGAGCCCGCCGCCCACGCGGCCATCGACGCCACGGCGCACGAGACGGGTCTGCCGGCCACGGACCCCGTGCGCTTCGACCCGGCGCCCCTCGTGGATGCGATTCACGAGTTCCACCACCATCGCGCTGGACTGCTTGTGAGTCGGTAGGACGGTAGGACGGTAGTCGGTGAACGGCGTGAATCCGTTTGCCGTCATACGGTCCTACCGTCCTACCGACGCGCCAATTCGCTCCACCGGGCGCCAATTCGGTGGCGCTCGTAGGACCCGGCCGGTGCAGAGTAGAGCCGTGTCCTCGCCCCTCTTCTCCGCCCGCGACCTTCGCAAATCCTACGCCGCCGGCACCGCCGGCTGCTCGGCCACCGTCCGCGTGCTGCAGGGGGTGAGCCTCGAGCTGGCTCCGGGACAGATCACCGCCGTGCTCGGCGGGCGCGGCGCCGGCAAGACCACGCTCCTGCGCTGCGTCGCCGGCCTCGCCC
>JBJKPA010000214.1:0-2787 GCA_046706905.1 Gemmatimonadaceae bacterium | reverse complement strand
TACGTTTACTCAGATCCTTAGGCATTTCCTCGCCTCATATTCTTGACACACCCTACACACACAAAGGGGCGCCACTTGCGCGCTGTTACGAGATAGCTCATCTCTTTCCGCGAGCCCGGCCACGATGCCGCCGCCCATGCTCACGCCGGCGACGAGCGCGTCGCGCACCTCCAGCCGATCGAGCAGCTCGGCCGTCGCGGCGACCATCGCCGGCCGCGTGTAGGCGTCCAGCGCCGCCGGCTTGTCGCTGAGCCCGTGCCCCGGCAGGTCGGCCGCGATCACGTGAAACCCCGCCCCGGCCAGCGCCGGAATCTGCGCCCGATACGAGTACACTGATGCCCCCCACCCGTGCAGGAGCACCACCGGCCGCCCGTCCCCGGGCCCCGCCGAGAGCACCCGGACCCGGAGCCCGTCGTGCAGCGTCACGAAGCGGACCGCGATGTCCGGGTGCCCCGCCGGGTAGATCCGCTCCGGCGGCAGCGGCGGCGGCGCGATCGCCGGCACCACCGGCGGCACGCCGCGGCGTCCGGCGTCGCCCGTCCCCACGGGGCTCAGACGAGCTCGATCGTCCGCCCCGCCAGCCGGGCGATGAGCCCGAGGCGGAACGTCACGTCGGTCCAGCGCTCCTCACCCGCCAGCTCTTCCTCCAGCGGGTACATCGGCCACACGAACGGATTCGTCGTCTTCACCGCCTGCAGCCCCTTGTGCGGGTGCCACACGGCGTCGGCGTCGCGGTCGTCGAGGAACCGGTCGAACAGCTTGCCCCAGTTCTCGTTCAGCTTGAGGAAGCCCAGCCGCGCCATCAGCTCGAGCCAGGCCAACGCGGCGACCACGTCGGCGTCGGCGGCGTTGCGATGCGGGAGCTGGTCGCCCATCACGAGGTGTGCCTGGGTGGCGATCCGCCGCCCGAGGAGCTGCACGATGTCCTGCCGCGGCAGCGGCTGCGAGATCCACGCGTAGATCCGATCCATCACCTCCGCGTGCTCCGTGCAGAACAGCGGCATGTGGGCCAGCATGTTCAGCGCGTAGATCGAGGGCGGCGCCGCCTCCGGGGGGAGGACGTGCTGGTTGCCCACGCGCATCCACGGCTTCTCTGCCAGCGGCGACCGGAGGAAATCGTTGATCCGGTCCAGGATGCGGCGGGCCGCCCCGCGCAGCCGCGGGTCGCCCTGGTAGCCGGCCTGGGCCAGCGCCGCGGCCGCCGCCTCGCGCAGGATCGTGCGCCCGCGGTGCACCATGTCGTCGTCGGGGGCTGCCTTACCCCCGAACTCGTACAGGAACTCCGGATCGTCGTCCTCGGCCAGCAGCCGGAACAGGATCCGGCGCGCCTGCAGGAGCGGAGGAGAATCCTTGTCCCATCCGTATTCCAGCAGCCGGCGCGCGGCGTTGATCGTGCCCACCCCCTCGAAATGCGCCGCCCGGGCCGAGGGCACGGTGAGCATCGTATGGGACCAGGTCCCGTCGACGGATTGAGAAAGTGCCAACAACAGGGCCGGCCGGTACGTATACGGGAGTGTCGCGAACCCGTCCTCTGGGGCCGGCTCGAGCTGGGCGACGTCGGCCAGGGCCCGGTAGCGAATGGCCGTGGCGGCGTGTTCCAGCAGCCAGCCGAGCGGAAATCGCACCGGGGGCGGAGCGGGAGGCGGAGGCGGAACCGCGATCGGCGGTTCCAGGACCGGTTCGTCGTCGAGGTTGGTAGTAGTCGGTGGCAGGGTCACGGCGTCGCGGGAAACATGTGGTAAGGCGATGTCGTACCGCCGTTTGTCACGGGCGCGTAAGCATAGCGTTTTTCGGGTGATGCGCTAGAGGGGAACTCATAACCCGCTGGTGGACAATCACTTGAATGTTGTAACCTCTTCCTACAGGAGCGTTTCATGCGTAAGCTGGCGATGGTAGTAATGACGGCGATGTGCCTGGTCGGCACGGCTTCGGTCGCGACGGCCCAGGGCGGCGGGTATGGCGGGGGCGGCGGCCGTGGCCGCATGTCCATCATTGACCGGGTGCTGTCGCAGCCGACGGCCATCACGCTGACCGCCGACCAGCAGAAGAAGGTCGACAGCCTCAAGGCCGCGCAGTCCCAGGATCAGCAGAAGCTGCGCGACGAGATGCAGAACGGCGGGGATCGGCAGCAGATCTTCGGCCAGATGCAGCAGATGAACAAGAAGTACGAGGACGCGGTCCGGGCGCTGCTGACGCCTGACCAGCAGAAGACCTTCGACGCGAACGTCGCGGCCATGCCGCAGCGCGGCGGACGTCGTGGTGGTGGTGGCGGCGGCCGGTAAACCGCCGGTATCGCCCCCCAGATACGCATGAAGCAGCGGGCCGCTCCTCACGGGGCGGCCCGTTTGCGTGGGCGCTGGCCCCACGGCGCACGGGCGGCGATCTTGAGCGGCGATGCTGCCCCCTCTGCCTCCCCCTCCCCGCGCACGCCCCGCCGCCTCGCGGCCGAGTCCGCACCGCCATGCGCGGTGAGTTCGTCGACGTCGGGGGCGCGCGCCTTTACTACTACGCGGCGGGAACGCGGGGGGCCGGCGAGCCGCTGATCCTGATCCACGGCTTCCCCACCTCGGGGCATCTGTGGAGCGAGGTCGTGCCGCTGGGGCCACCGGGGCACCGGACGGTCGTGCTGGTTCTGCTCGGCTACGGGCGCAGCGACCGGCCGGGGGCGGCGGCGCTGGCCGTGAACGCGCACGCCGACCGCGTGCTGGGGCTGATGGACACCCTGGGCATCCGGGAGGCGGCGGTGGTCGGGCACGGACTGGGCGGCGGCGTGGCGCAGTCGCTGGC
>JBJKPA010000213.1:0-4333 GCA_046706905.1 Gemmatimonadaceae bacterium | reverse complement strand
GCGCATGCTCGAGACGCTGGCCCCGCGCCCGATGGGCGTGCGGGTGCTGGAGCTGGCGGCGCGGCTGGGCGCCGACGTGCCGTTCATGACCACCGAGACCCCGCTCGCCTTTGCCTGGGGGCGCGGCGAGCGGATGCTCGGCCTCACCATGCTGCCGCGCCGCCGCGTGCAGCTCGTGGTGCCGCCGTTCGGGGTGAGCACCGCCGAGGCGTACCGGTGGCTGTCGGAGTCGCGGCCCGCCTATGAGCTGGCGGGCGCGCTGCTGCCCGCCGCGGCCCTGCTCTCGTGGGCCGAGGTCGGCGAGGTGGCGGAGAACGACCTGGCGGCACCGGTGGAGAAGCGGCACCCCGAGATCGCGACCTCCCGCCGGGCGCTGGAGCGCGCCGGGGCGCTGATCGCGATGCTGGCCGGGTCCGGATCGACCGTGTTCGGGGTGTTCGAGGAGGGGGTGCGGGGGCTCGTGGCGGCCGACGTGGACGGGGCGCGTCTCATCGAGACGCGGACCGCGGCTCACGTTGTTCCGATTCGGCCGATCGAGTAGGTTGTGGGGGCTCGCGATGCCCCCTCGTCCAATGGCAGGACATCGGACTTTGGATCCGAGAATGGTGGTTCGAATCCACCGGGGGCAATGACCGCCGGCGCCACCCCCGGACGTTGAATAACTCCCGACCCTCACGTAGGTTACAAGGCTCATCATGGACGGCCTTTCCGTACCCAGCCACGGGTTCAAGATCCTATCCGGAACCGCGAACCGTGCGCTGGCCGAGGAGATCGCCAGGCACATCGGCATCGAGCTGTGCAAGGTCACGCTCACCCGATTCGCCGACGGCGAGATCTTCGTGCGGATCGATGAGAACGTGCGCGGGAACGACGTCTTCATCGTCCAGCCGACCAACCCGCCGGCCGAGAACGTGCTGGAGCTGCTGTTGATGATCGACGCGGCCAAGCGCGCGTCGGCGGCGCGGGTGACCGTGGTGATGCCGTACTACGGCTATTCGCGGCAGGACCGGAAGGATCAGCCGCGGGTGGCGATCGGGGCGAAGCTCCTGGCCAACATGATCATGGCCGCGGGCGCGCACCGGGTGCTGGGAATCGATTTCCACCAGCACCAGTTGCAGGGATTCTTCGACATTCCGGTGGACCACCTGTACGCGATGCCGGTGTTCACGGCGCATTATCGCAAGAAGCAGCTGAAGGACATCGTGGTGGTGGCGCCGGACGTCGGCTCGGCCAAGATGGCGCGGGGGTTCGCGAAGCGGATGAACGCGACGCTGGCCATCATCGACAAGCGCCGGCCGGCGGCGAATGTGGCGGAAGTGGTGAACGTGGTCGGCGAGGTGGAGGGCAAGGACTGCATCCTCACCGACGACATGATCGATACGGCGGGAACGGTGTCGGAGGCGGCACGGGCGCTGAAGGATCTGGGCGCGCATTCCGTGTACTGCTGCGCGACGCACGCCCTGCTGTCGGGGCCGGCGCGGGATCGTCTGATGGCGTCGCCGATCGAGGAGGTCGCGGTGACCGACACGATCGCGCTGCCCGAGGAGCGCCGGTTCGAGAAGCTGGCGATCCTGAGCGTGGGGGAGCTGTTGTCGAAGGCGATTCGGTTTACCCACGCCGAACAGAGTGTGAGTTCGTTGTTTGACTAGTACCCCTGGGGAGAACGGTAGGACCGTAGGACGGTAGGACCGTAGGACGGTAGACTGCGTTGGGCAGTCATCGGTCCTACCGTCAAACCGTCATACCGTCCTACCGAAAACGGTATGGTAGGGAGGACGCAGCCTCCTGAGAGTTGAGCCGCATCCCCGGGTTCGCTGCATGTTCGACGTTCATCAGGAAAGCAGAACAATGGCAACCGCACAGTTTTCGGCGACGCCGCGCACCGAGGTGGGAACCGGGGTCGCGCGCAAGCTCCGTCAGGCGGGCCAGGTGCCCGCCGTCATCTACGGCCACGGGCGCGAGCCCCAGTCGCTGGTCCTCAACACCCGCGAGTTCGAGAAGCTTCTCGACCGCATCGCCTACGCGAGCACCGTGATCGAGCTGGACATCGCCGGCAAGCCGGCGCTCACGCTGATCCGCGAGATCCAGCGCCACCCGTTCAAGAAGGACATCATCCACGTCGATTTCCAGGAGCTGGTGGCGGGCGAGAAGGTCACCGTCAACGTGCCGCTCGTCTTCGTCGGGACGCCCGACGGCGTGCGCAACGGCGGCGGCATCCTCGACCAGATCATGCACGAGGTCTCGATCCTCGTCGATCCGGCGGCGATCCCCAACCACATCGATGTGGACGTCAATCCGCTCACGATCGGCCACGGCTTCCACGTCGGCGACCTCCAGCTCCCCGAGGGCGTCGAGGTGCTGGAAGACGAGGAGGCCACGATCTGCGTGGTGACGGCGCCCAAGGCGGCCGAGGAAGCCCCGACGACCGAGGCGGTCGTGGCGGCGGCGCCCGAGGCGGCGGCCGAGCCCGAGCTCATCCGCAAGCCCAAGGCCGAGGAAGGGGAGGAGGCCGAATAGGCACGCTCCGCGCCCTCTTCGGATCGCTCTTCGCGCGCCGCGCGCCTGCGGACGACGAGTCCATGAAGGTCATCGTCGGCCTGGGGAATCCGGGTGCCGAATACGAGCGGACGCGTCACAACGTCGGCTGGTGGGTCGCGGACCACCTGGCCGACGTTTGGCGTTTCGACCACTGGAAGAAGGACGGCCAGGCGCTGGTCACGAGCGGGCTCGTGCGCGGCACGCGGGTGCGGCTGGTGAAGCCGCTGACGTACATGAATCTGAGCGGGGCGGTGCTCAAACCCTATCTGCGCCGCCCGACGTGGGAGGCGGCGCGCGATCTGCTGATCGTGGTGGACGAGGTCCAGCTCCCGGTGGGGGCGTACCGGATCCGCGGCAAGGGCTCGGCCGGCGGGCACAACGGGCTCAAGAGCGTGCAGGCGGCGCTCAATTCGCAGGAGTACGCGCGGCTGCGGGTCGGGATCCGGCCCGAGGACGAGCGGAGGATGCGGGGGGATCTGGCGGATTTCGTGCTGGACAATTTCGGGCGGCACGACGCGGTGGTGGTGGAGAAGTTGCTGCCGACGATCACCGAGGCGGTGGAGTGCTGGGTGAAGGAGGGGGTGGAGGTGGCGATGAACAGGTTCAACGGCACCGCCGCCCCGCCAACTGAAGGCTGAGGGCCGGTAGCTGACTGCCGTCAGCCGTCGGCAACGGCACCGTGACCCCTCCGATCCGCCGGGCCGTCGTTCCCGTCCCCGACACGCTTCAGCAGCCCGGCGAGCATCCGGCGCACCTGAACGACCTGGTCGGTGAGCGAACGAAATGCCGAGGCGCCGACGAGCCCCAGATCGCCCGCGAGGATCAGATGGTATTCGAGCTCCGCCGCCGACGCATAGCTGATGTTGAGGAATTTCATGAAATCGCGCTGTGTGGCCCGCGCACACCCCTCCGCGATGTTGGCCGAAATTGAAATCGCGGCGCGGCGGGCCTGATTGATGAGAGCGGCGTGCTCTCGCCGCCCCTTGAGAGGCATGGCCCGGTAGACACTGAGCGCCAGCGCGTGTGCCCTGCGCCAGACGAGCAACCCTTTGAAGTCCCGCAGTGCTGCCTCCGGTCGTTTCATCGACAGTACCGCGCCGCCGCCCGGATGCCGCGGTCGATTCCGCGCCCGTATTACCTTTCTGCCGCGCCTACGTGCTGTTTGGCGCAGTTCACTGGGTTGTCCCCGATCTGTCCCGTCGCCGTTGCCGACAGCTCACGGCTGTCGGCGGCCGGCTCTCTGCCTTCAGTTGTAGTTCTCGCCGTTTCCCGCTCCTCATGCTCAAACTCGGAATCGTCGGCCTCCCCAACGTCGGCAAATCCACCCTCTTCAACGCCCTCACCGCCGCCCGCGCCGACGCCGCGAACTACCCGTTCTGCACCGTCGAACCGAACATCGGCATGGTCGAGGTCCCCGATCCGCGCCTCGCCGCGCTCACCGACCTCGTCCAGCCCAAGAAGACCGTTCCCGCCGTGGTCCAATTCGTCGATATCGCCGGCCTCGTGAAGGGCGCCGCCGAGGGCGAGGGGCTGGGCAACAAATTCCTCGCCAACATCCGCGAGACCGACGCCATCGTCCACGTCGTCCGCTGCTTCGACGACCCCGACATCACCCACGTGATGAACGCGGTCGATCCGGCGCGCGACCGCGAGATCATCGAATTCGAATTGGCCCTGGCCGATCTCGCCGTGGTCGAGAAGCGCCTCGACCGCACCCAGCGCGCCGCCCGCACCGGCGACAAGGACGCCAGGATCGAGCTGCCCGCCCTCGAGGCCGCGCACGCCGCCCTCAAGA
>JBJKPA010000212.1:0-5451 GCA_046706905.1 Gemmatimonadaceae bacterium | reverse complement strand
GCCGACGAGCCGCGCGCCGCCGTGGCCGAGCCGGCGGTCCTCTCGCCCGGCGCCCGCGTGGCCGTGGCCACGCTGGGCGACAAGGCGGGGCGCATCGTGGACGTCCGAGGGAACGACGCCGTGGTGGCCGTGGGCTCGCTCAAGCTCACCGTGCCCCTCGCCGCCCTCACGCCGCTGGCGGAGCCCCGCCCGGAGCACATGGCGGTGGCCTGGTCGGGCGACCTCCCCGAAGCGCACGCTCCGAGCGAGATTGATCTCCGTGGAATGCGCG
This sequence comes from Gemmatimonadaceae bacterium, assembly GCA_046706905.1. Classification (GTDB taxonomy): domain Bacteria; phylum Gemmatimonadota; class Gemmatimonadetes; order Gemmatimonadales; family Gemmatimonadaceae; genus JAGWRI01. The sequence goes on along the minus strand of JBJKPA010000212.1, from coordinate 5,180 downwards.
CGGACGAGGCGGAGAGCGTGGTGATGCAGGCCATCGATTCGGCGGTGCGTGCCGACCTCCGCGCGCTGCGCATCATCCATGGCAAGGGCACCGGCGCGCTGCGCGAGCGCGTGGCCGAGATGCTCAAGAAGGACGCGCGGGTGAAGGCGTTCCGGCTGGGTGCCTGGAACGAGGGCGGCGCCGGCGTCACGGTGGTGGATCTGTCGTGATCCCCGACGACGTCGTCGAGCGCGTGGCCGAGGCGGCCGACATCGTGCAGATCATCGGCGAGCACGTGAAGCTCAAGCGCGTCGGCCGCACCTGGCGCGGCCCCTGTCCCTTTCACCAGGGCACGCACCCCAACTTCTCGGTCACCCCCGGCGGCGGCTACCGCTGCTGGTCGTGCGGCGAGAAGGGGAGCGTGTTCACCTTCGTGCAGAAGCGGCTGGGCATGGATTTCGTGGACGCCGTGAAGTACGTGGGGGAGAAGTCGGGCATCGAGGTCCGCGAGGTGACGCGCAAGCGCGAAGGCCCCGACCCCCGCGAGCCCCTGTGGGAGGTGAACGCGGCGGCGGCCGAGTACTTCCAGCGCATGCTCTGGGACGGGGACGCGGGGCAGGCGGCGCGCGACTACCTCGCCCAGCGCGACGTCAACCGCGAGCAGGCCGATCGCTTCATGCTCGGCTTCGCGCCGCGCGAGATCGGGCTCATGCGCGCCCACCTCCAGACGCTCGGCTTCGACGACGAGCGCCAGCTCCAGGCCGGGCTGCTCGTGAAGCGCGAAGAGACCGAGGAGCCGCGGCCGCGCTTCCGCAACCGGCTCATGTTCCCGATCCTCGACGCCCAGGGCCGCGTGATCGCATTCGGCGGGCGCATCCTGGGGCAGGGCGAGCCCAAGTATCTCAACTCCGCGGAGTCGCCCACCTTCATCAAGGGGCGCACGCTCTACGGCCTGTCGTGGGCCAAGAACGCGGTCCGGCGCGCCGACCGCGTGATCCTCGTCGAGGGCTACTTCGACTGCGTGCGCCTGATGATGGCCGGCGTGGACGAGGTCGTCGCGCCGCTCGGCACCGCCCTCACCGAGCCGCAGGCCGAGCTGCTCCGCCGCTACACGCGCAACGTGTACCTGCTCTACGACAGCGATTCCGCGGGGCTCAAGGCCACCTTCCGGGCCGGCGACGAGCTGCTCCGGCTCGGCATGTCGGTGCTGGTCGTGACGCTGCCCGAGGGTGAGGACCCCGACAGCTTCGTCCGCGCGCACGGGCGCGAGGGGCTCGAGGAGCACCTGACGCAGGCGATCGACGTCTTCGAGCGCAAGATCCAGCTCCTCGAGCGCGGCGGCTGGTTCTCCAACCTGCGCCGCAAGCGGCTGGCGCTGGACCGGCTGCTGCCCACGCTCCGCGCGGCCGCCGACCCGCTCACGCGCGACCTGTACGTGGCGCGCACGGCCGAGGCCGCGGGCGTGAGCCGGGATCTGCTGGAGCGCGAGATCGGGCACGGGCCCGAGCCGGTGCGCGGCGGGAGCGCGGGACCTCCGCCCCCGCCGCCCGAGTATTTCGAAGAGGAACCCGTCGCGCCGCCGGCCCCGTCCGGCCGCCGCCGTGACCCCCGGCGGTCCCGCGGGGTTAGGACAGAGTGGGAGCTCGTGCGCGTCATGTTGCATCAACCCGCTTATGTTGAAGTAGTGGCCGAGCGCGTCGGCCCGGGTGATTTTCGCGATCCCGCGCTGCGCGCGATCTACGGCCGGCTGGCCGCGGCGGGCGCGGAACGGTCCGCGGACGCGCTGGCCGCGGGACTCGACGACGAGGCGAGCGGCGTGCTGGAGCTGCTGCTCGAGGAGGACGGCGGGCTGGACGATGCCGAGCGGACGGTGCAGGACTGTCTGTCCGCGATGCAGGTCGAGCGATTGCTGGAGGCGTTGCGCGAGATCGATCGCCAGCTGCCGCTGGCGACGGGCGCCGAGCAGGATGCGCTCATGGTGCGGAAGAAGCAGCTGACGGACGAGTGGCGCTCACTGGGCGGGCGCGGCTGGAAGTCGTTCGGGAGAACACGCCAATAACCGGGGAGACGGGCTAGTGCACGAGGAAGTGGCGGTACTGTTGGAGGTGCAGCACGACGACGCGGCGATCTTCGACCTCGAAGACAAGCTCGCCGCCTTCGAGCCGCGCATGGCGGCCCTCGAAGCCGACACCAAACGCGCCGAGCGCGCGCTGGACGAGGCCCACGCCAGCCTTGCCGCGGAGGAGAAGCGGCAGCGCGAGGCCCAATTCCGGATCGACCAGCATCGCGAGCTGCTCCAGCGCAACGAGGACGTGATGAACGCCATCACCTCCCCGCGCGAGGCCGCCGCCGCGATGGCGCAGACCGATCAGGCCAAGCGCATGCTGGCCGACGACGAGCGCGACATGGCGTCCATCCATTCGCGGGTGGACGACCTGCGGAAATACGTCGCCGAGCGCCAGGCCGCGGTCGAGACCTCCCGCGCCGCGCAGAGCGACGCCATCGCCTCGCTCGAAGCCGACCGCGGCGAGATCGAGGGGCAGCTCAAGGCCGCGCTCACCGACCGGAACAAGAAGGCCGCCAAGGTCTCGCGGGCGCTGCTCACCCGCTACGACCGCATCCAGCGCCGCCAGCGCTCGGTGGCCCTGTTCGCGCTTCGCGGGCAGTCGTGCAGCAATTGCGACACGCTGATCCCGATGCAGCGCCGGAACGTGATGGTCGGCACCGGCGCGCCCGAAGTCTGCGAAGGGTGCGGCGTGCTCCTGTACGCGGCGGAATGATGTTGTAGGGGAGCGGGCGCGCCGATAGCTTGATGGCGTGACCGCCCCAGGACCCCGGCTCCGCGCGCGCACCCGCTGGGTGCTGGCGCCGGACCCCGACCCGCGCGCCGTCGAGCGGCTGCGCGATACGCTCCACCTCCCCGAGCCGGTGTGCCGGCTTCTGGTCGCGCGCGGCTACGCCGAGCCCGACGCCGCCAAGCGCTTCCTGCGCCCGCGGCTCGACACGCTCCACGACCCGGCGACCTTCCTCGACATGGATCGCGCCGTCGAGCGCATCGCCCACGCCATCCGCGCGGGGGAGACGATCCTCGTCCACGGCGACTACGACGTGGACGGCATGTGCTCCACCACGCTCATGCTGAAGACGCTGCGCGCCCTGGGCGGCACCGCGGTGCCCTTCATCCCCCAGCGCCTCCGCGACGGCTACGACCTCTCCGAGGCCGGCGTCCGCGCCGCGCTCGACGCCCGCGCGGGGCTCGTCATCACCTGCGACTGCGGCACCAGCGCCCACGAACCGGTCCGCCGGCTCAACGCCGCCGGCGTGGACGTGATCATCACCGACCACCACCTCCCGGGCGGGGACCTCCCGCACGCGCTGGCGATCCTCAATCCCAAGCGCCCCGGGTGTGAGTCGCCCGACAAGGACCTCGCCGCCGTGGGCGTGGCGTTCAAGCTCGCCCTGGCCCTGGTCCGCGCCTTCGGCGAGAGCGAGCAACCGGTCTACGAGTTGCTCGACCTCGTGGCGCTCGCCACGGTGGCCGACATCGCCCCGCTGCGCGGCGAGAACCGGGTCATGGTGCGCTACGGGCTCCGCCTGCTCGCCGAAACGAAGAACGTGGGCCTGCGCGCGCTCGTCCGCGCCGCCGGCCTCGACCGCAAGGTGCTCACCGCCGGACGCGTGGGCTACATCCTCGCCCCGCGCCTCAACGCCGTGGGGCGGCTGGACCACGCCCTCCGCGGTGTCGAGCTGCTCATGACGGAATCCGAATCGGAGGCCAACCGGCTCGCGCGCGAGTTCGAGGAGCTGAACGCGCGCCGTCAGGATCTCGACCGCCGCACCCTCGACGACGCCCGCCGCAAGGCGGACGCGCTCGACCTGGACCGCACCTTCGGCATCGTCCTCGCCGGCGAGGGGTGGCACCCGGGGGTGATCGGGATCGTCGCCTCGCGTGTGGTCGAGGAGTTCGGCCGCCCCACGGTGCTCGTCGCCCTCGAAGGCGACACGGGGAAGGGGTCCGGCCGCTCGATCTCCGCCTTCGACCTGCACGGCGGGCTGGCGCGCTGCGCCGATCTCCTCATCCGCTTCGGGGGACACCGCTCGGCGGCCGGCGTCACCGTCGCCCGTGACCGCGTGGGCGCCTTCGCCGAGCGGTTCAACGCCGTGGCCGCCGAATCGCTCACCTCCGAGGACCTCGTGCCGGAATTGCGCGCCGACCTGGAACTGCCCTTCGACGCCGCGACTGACGACCTGGAAGCGCTGCTCCGCCACCTCGAGCCCTGCGGCGTGGGCAATCCGTCGCCCGTGCTCGTGTCGCGGGGCGTGCGGCTCGGCGCCCCGCCGCGCGCCGTGGGCCGGGACGGCCTGCGGTTGGTCCTGCAGGAGGGCGGCCACACCCTGACCGCGATCGGGTGGGGGATGGCCGCCCGTCGCGGCGAGCTGGACCTCGGCCGACCGCTGGACGTCGCCTTCCGACTGGACCGCGACGAATGGAACGGGGAGTCGCGCCTGCAGGCGCGGCTGGCCGACTTCCGGGGCTGACCGTGCGCATCATCGCGGGCAAGTGGCGGGGACGCCGCATCAAGCCGCCGGCCGACGACCGCGTGCGTCCCACCGCCGATCGGGTGCGCGAGGCGTGGATGAGCATCGTCTCGCCCTGGATCCCCGAAGCGCGCGTGGTGGACCTGTTCGCCGGCTCCGGCGCCCTGGGGCTCGAGGCGCTCTCGCGAGGGGCTGCCGAGGCACACTTCGTGGAGGTCTCGCAGCCCGGGCTCCGCGCGATCCGCGAGAACGCCGCGACGCTTGGCGTGGGGGACGAGGCGGTCATCCATCGCGGCGACGCGCTCCGTTTCATCGAGGGCCTCGAACCGCACGCGTTCGACATCGCCTTCGCCGATCCCCCGTACGGCCACGGACTCGCCACGCGTGTGGCCGAGGCCTGGCTGGCCGTGCCGTTCGCCGACGTGCTCGGCGTCGAGCACCGGAAGAACGAGCAACTGCCGGGCGACGGGTCGCGGCGGGTGTACGGCGATACGGTGATCACGATCTACCGGGCCGACTGATGGGCGGTGGGCGCGGCGCGTCCGGCGTGCTATCATTGTGCAGTGCGCCGGCTGCCGGCGAGGGGCCGGCGCTGGCCGCGATGACACTCACGTCCGGAACGCCATGACGCGCATCGCCATCTACGCCGGCAGCTTCGATCC
>JBJKPA010000211.1:0-4816 GCA_046706905.1 Gemmatimonadaceae bacterium | reverse complement strand
GCCAACCCCGAGGCGGCGGGGGGCGCCGACAAGCTCAGTGCCGCGGGCATCACGGTCGAGATCGGCGACGGCGGCGCCGAGGCGCGCGAGCTCAACGCCGCGCACTTCCACCGCTTCGCCCATCCCGAGCGCCCGTTCGTGACGCTCAAGGTCGCGATCTCGATCGACGGCGCGCTCGCCGCGGCCGACCGCAGCACCACCACGCACCTCACCGGTCCCGAGTCGCGGCGCGAGGTGCACCGCCTGCGCGCCGGCCACGACGCGATCGCCGTGGGCGTGGGCACCGTGCTCGCCGACGATCCGCAACTCACCGTTCGCGACTGGCCGCCGCCCCGGGTGCCGCTCACCCGCGTGGTCTTCGACTCGACGCTGCGCACGCCGGTGGATTCGTATCTCGTGCGGACGGTCCGGGACGCGCCGGTGGTGCTCGTGGCCCGCGACCCCGCGCCCGCACGCGTGCGCGCGCTGGAGGAGGCGGGCGCGGCGGTGGTCCGGGCGTCGGCCTTCTCCGAGGCGCTGCTCCTGCTGGCCGAGCGGGGCCTCGGATCGCTGCTCGTCGAGGGGGGCGCCCGGCTGGCCGGGAGCTTTCTCGCGAACGCCGCGGCGGACCGCTTGATTACCTTTCAGGCGCCGGTTCTACTGGGGGAGGGCGCGCTCAATGCCTTCTCCCACGTGCCGGCGGCGGACGTCGGGCGCCTGGAGCGGCTGCCGGTGTTGGAGCGCCGCGTGCTGGGCGGCGACGTCATGACGACCTATGCGCTGGGAGCGGTCTAGTGTTCAGCGGGCTGGTTGACAGCGTCGGCACGATCGACCGGGTGGCCGAGACGGGGGCGGGGCGCGAACTCCGCATCCGTTGCGGCTACGACGACCTCGCGGACGGCGAGAGCATCGCCGTCAACGGGGCGTGCCTCACCGTGCGCGAGCACGGGCCCGGCTGGTTCACGGTGGCCGCCGTGGAGACGACCCGCGACCGGACCACGCTGGGCGGCTGGGCCGCCGGGCGGCGGGTGAACCTCGAGCGCGCTCTGCGCCTCGGGGACCGGTTGGGCGGACACATGGTGCTCGGCCACGTGGACGGGGTGGCCCGCGTCCAGCGGGTGGAGCAGCAGGGGGACGCGCGGCTGGTGGACCTTGCCCTCCCCGCGGGCCTCGCGGAACTTATGGTCCCGCACGGCTCCCTCACCGTGGACGGCGTGAGCCTCACGGTGAACGCGCTGCCGGGGCCGGAGCTGGTCCAGATTTCCCTCATCGAATACACGCTCCGCCACACCACGCTCGGCGCGCTCGTGGCCGGCGACGACGTACACGTCGAGGCGGACGTGATCGGCAAATACGTACAGCGACTCATGGCGTCCGACCGGGCGCAACTCATATGACTTTCGGGACCGTAGAACAGGCGATCGCCGACCTCGCGGCGGGCAAATTCGTGATCGTGGCCGACGACGAGGACCGCGAGAACGAGGGCGACCTCATCTGCGCGGCGCAGCTCGTCACCGCCGACATGGTCAACTTCATGATCCGCAACGCGGGCGGGCTGATCTGCCTGGCCCTGCCGCCCGAGCGGGTGGACCAGCTCGACCTGGCGCCGATGAGCGACGTGAACCCCGACGAGTACCGCACGGCGTACACGGTGAGCATCGACGCCGGCAAGCGGTTCGGGGTGACGACGGGGATCAGCGCCAAGGACCGCGCCACGACGATCCGCGTGGCGGTGGATCCGGCCACCGTGCCGGGCGACCTGCGCCACGGCGGGCACGTCTTCCCGCTGCGCTCGCGCGAGGGCGGCGTGCTGCAGCGCGTCGGCCACACCGAGGCGGCCGTGGACCTGGCGCGCTTCGCCGGACTCTACCCGGCGGGCGTGATCTGCGAGATCCTCGACGCCGACGGCAGCGCCGCGCGGCGCGAGAGCCTCGAGCGGTTCGCCGAGAAGCACGGCTTCACGTTCATCACCGTGGCCCAGCTCGTGGCGCACCGCCTCAAACACGAGCGGCTGGTGCACCGCGTGGCCGACGCGCGGCTCCCCACCGAGCACGGGGTGTGGCGCATTCTCGGCTACCGCAACGACGTCGATCATCAGGAGCACGTGGCGCTCGTGTTCGGCGACGTCGAGGACGGCGAGAACGTCCTCGTCCGCATGCACTCCAAGTGCCTCACCGGCGACGTCTTCCATTCCAAGCGGTGCGACTGCGGCTGGCAGCTCGATACGGCGATGCGGATGATCGCCGAGGAGGGGCGGGGCGTGGTCGTGTACCTCGACCAGGAGGGGCGCGGCATCGGCCTCCTCAACAAGATCAAGGCCTACGAGCTGCAGGACACCGGGATCGACACCGTCGAGGCCAACGAGCGGCTGGGCTTCAAACCGGATCTCCGCAACTACGGGATTGGCGCGCAGATCCTGCTCGACATCGGGCTCAAGTCCATCCGGCCGATCACCAACAATCCGCGCAAGATGGTCGGCCTCGAGGGCTACGGGCTCCGCGTCGAGGAGCGGGTGCCGATCGTGCAGCCGGCGCAGGACGAGAACGCCGGCTACATGAAGACCAAGCGCGACAAGCTCGGACACCTGCTCGTTTCCTGAATGGCTGAATTCGCCGGAACCCCCTCCGGCCAGGGCCGTCGCATCGCGGTCGTGGCCAGTCGGTTCAACGATGCGATCACCACCCGGCTCGCCGACGGCGCCATGGATGCGCTCGTGCGCCACGGCGTGGCCGCCGACGACGTCGACCTCGTGTGGGTGCCCGGGGCGTGGGAGCTGCCGTTCGCGGCGCGCCGGCTGATGGCCGCCGACCGGTACGACGCCGTGGTCGCCGTGGGGGCCGTGATCCGCGGCGAGACGCCGCACTTCGAGTACGTGGCCGGGGAAGCCTCGCGCGGCCTGGCCGCCGTGTCGGCGGAGTTCGAGGTGCCGGTGGGCTTCGGCCTCCTCACCTGCGACACCATGGAGCAGGCCGAGGCGCGGGCCGGCGGCACGCACGGCAACAAGGGCTGGGACGCGGCGCTCGCGGCCCTCGAGATGGTGGACCTGCTCGACCGCCTGGACGCCGCGGATGAGGGTTGAGACCCGCGCCCGCGCGCGGGCTTTGCAGGCACTCTACGCCTGGGACCTGCGCGGCGCGCCCGACCTCGAGCGCGTGGCGACCACGATCTGGGACGACCTGGCGATCGCGCCCGAGCAGCGGCAGCTGGCCGGCGCGCTGGTGCGCGAGGTCGTGGGGCACGGCCAGGAGATCGACCGCGCGCTGGCCGAAGTGACCACCAACTGGCGGCTGGAACGCCTCGGGGCGATCGAGCGCAGCGTGCTGCGCGTCGCGGCGGCCGAGCTGCGCCTGGGTCAGACGCCGGCCCGCGTCGTCATCCAGGAATCCATCCGGCTGGCCGAGCGGTACGGCAGCGAGCAGAGCGCGCGGTTCGTGAACGGCGTGCTCGACGCGCTGGCCCGGCGCATGGGGCGCCTCTAGTGCGCATCCTCCTCGTGAACTGGCAGGACCGCGAGAACCCGCAGGGCGGGGGCGCCGAGATCCATCTGCACGAGATCTTCGGCCGGCTGGCGGCGCGCGGGCACCAGGTCGCGCTGCTGTGTGGCGGGTGGCCGGGGTGCCCGCCGCGTGCCGTGCTCGACGGAATCGACGTCCATCGCGTGGGCACGCGCCACACCTTTCCCGTGTTCGCCCGGCGCTACTACGAGCGGCACCTGCGCGGCACGCTCGACCTCCTGGTCGAGGACGTGAACAAGGTCCCGCTCTACACGCCGCGCTGGGGCGCGCCGCACGTCATGACGCTCGTGCCGCACCTGTTCGGCGGCACCGCGTTCCACGAGCTGGCCGCCCCGCTCGCCGCCGCGGTGTGGATCGCGGAGCGTCCGCTCGGCCGCGTGTACCGGGACGTGCCGTTCGAGGCGATCAGCGTCAGCACCGCCGAGGACCTCGCCCGCCGCGGCATCCCGCGCGACCGGATCGAGGTGATCTACCCCGGGGTGGACACGGTGGGGTACACGCCCGCGCCCGGCACGCGCGCACCGGTGCCGACCTTCGCGTACCTGGGCCGCCTCAAGCACTACAAGGGCGTGCACCTCGTGATCCGCGCCTTCGCCGCCATGGCGCACCGCGACGCCGTGCTGGAGATCGCCGGCGCGGGAGACTACCGGCCGCAACTCGAACGGCTCGCCGGGTCGCTTGACCTCGGCGGCCGGGTTCGGTTTCTTGGGCGTATCAGCGAGCAGGAGAAGCTGGCGCTGCTGCGCCGCGCCTGGGCGCTGGCGTTCGCGTCACCCAAGGAGGGGTGGGGCATCACGAACCTCGAGGCAGCGGCGTGCGCCACGCCGGTCGTGGCGTCGAATTCGCCGGGCATCCGCGAGTCGGTGCGCGATGGGGAGACGGGGTTCCTCGTGCCCCACGGCGACACCACGGCGATGGCCGCCGCCATGGACCGCCTGGCCGCCGACGCCCGCCTCGTGGAATCGCTGGGCGTGCAGGCCCGGCGCTTTGCGGAGACCTTCACCTGGGAGCGCGCCGCCGAGGAGACGGAACGGCACCTGACGCGCATCCTGGCTACCGAGGAAGCCGTTTGATGGAGATCATCTTTCACGCGCATCACGCGCCCATGTCGCAGCGCCTGCAGCGGCGGGCCCGCCAGCACCTCGCCAAGATCGCCCGGCGTCTCGGCCGCCCGGTCGACGCGCTGGTCCGCTTCGAGGAGGACGGACCCACGCGCCGGGTGGAGATCATGCTGCACGCCCCGCGCCGCCGGCCGATCATCGCCCAGGCGCGCGAGCGCTACACCGGGACGGCGCTCAACCAGGCGCTCGCCCACCTCGAGG
>JBJKPA010000210.1:0-5078 GCA_046706905.1 Gemmatimonadaceae bacterium | reverse complement strand
GAGCACGACGTAGGTGCGGCCCACGGCGACGGGGGCGCCGCGCGGTCGTCCCCGCGGCGGCCGCGGCGCCCCAGCGCGATGACGAGCGCGATGCCCATGATCGCGACCATGCCCAGCGCGATGCCCGACACGATGCGCGTCCGGGCGGCGTTCGAGACGACGCGCACGTCGATGCGGAGCACGGCGCCGGCGGGGACGTCCTGGGCGAGGTAGCGGGTGAACGTGCGCCCCTGGGCGGACACCGACGCGGTCTGCTTGAGGCCGGCGAGCGTGGGATGCGCGCTCGCTTCCTCGAGCAGCACTTCGAGCATCCCCGTGCCCTCGGTCATCGGTATGGAGAGGGGGAAGGCGGTGGGCGGCAGCTCGTAGGCGATGGCGAGCTGGCGCACCCCGGGGCTGATCGGCGCGAACAGGCGGACGCGCCCGTTGGCGAACGAGACGGCGCCGGCGGCGATGTCGCCCCCCTGGACCTGGGGCGAGTCGGCCGCGGCGGGGAGCAGTCCCGTCCAGATCGGGGTCAGGGAGTCCCTCGCGACCAGGGTCCGCGTGCTGTCGTTGGACAGATCCCAGACCTCGGCGACGTCGCGCATGCCGTTGGCACCGGGGGCGCCGACGACGACGTGGCGGCCGGCGAGGTGGAGTACGACGCCGGTGCTGGTGGTGTCGTACACCATGATGTCGGCGTCCTGACCCGTGACGTGCTGGGACTCGAAGGGCGCCGTGAAGTAGGCGATCCCGGCGTACATCGTGGACGCGAAATACACGGCGTCGGGCTCGCCGCTCGTTTTATACGTGAAGTGATATTTGCCGCCCGGCCCGGTGCGCATGGAGTCGAGGGGGCCGGCGTGGTCCTGCCCCACGCGGTGGAGCACGACGTAGGTGCGGCCCACGGCGACGGGGGCGCCGCGCGGTCCCGGCCGCTGCACCTGGCCCGCCACGGTGCGGGTCTGCCCGAGCGGCACGATCCCCGTCTGCGCGGCGAGCGGGGCGGCGGCGAGGCAGAGCGCGGCGACGGCGGCCCGCCAGGGGCGGACGCGCCGCGGCTCAGGGATTGAACTTGCCGAAGTCCTCGGGGCGCAGCCCTTCGAGGTAGGCCTTGAGGCGCTCGGCCGAGAGCTGCTCGACGTCGCTCGGCGGCTCGCCGGGCTCGCCGGGTTCCCAGTCCTCGCCGCCGTCGGTGAGGAGGCCGTCGTCGGCGAAGATCGGCGCGCCGAAGCGCAGGGCGACGGCGATGCTGTCCGACGGCCGCGCGTCCACGCGCAGCCGTTCCCCGCCCCGCTCCAGATGCATTTCCGCATAGTAGGTGCGCTCTTCGATGCGCGTGATTTCCACGCGCGCCAGGCTGCCGCCCAACGCCGTGATGAGACTGCGACACAGATCGTGGGTCATCGGGCGCGGCCGCGGGATGCGGTGCATCTCGATGATGATGGACTCGGCCTCGGGCTGCCCGATCCAGATCGGCAGCACGCGTTCGCCGTCCTTCTCCTGCAGGATCACGACGTAGGCGCGGGTCGTGGCATCCACGGCCAACTTGGCTACGACGACTTCGACCATACGCCCTCCCGCGTGAACTACCGCACGGCTCGTCGCAACGCGGCCGCGCGATCCGTGCGCTCCCACGTGAACGTCGTGCTCCGGTTCCTACCCCGTCCGATCTTCTCCGGTTCGCGCCCGAAGTGGCCGTAGGCCGACGTCGCGGAGAAGATCGGCTTGCGCAGCTCGAGCGCCGCCATGATCCCGCGCGGCGTGAGGTCGAACACCTCGTGCACGGCGCGGCGGATCTCGGCGTCGGGCACGGCGCCCGTGCCGAACGTGTCGACCATGACCGACACCGGCTCGGCGACGCCGATCGCATAGGCGAGCTGCACCTCGCAGCGCGACGCGAGCCGGGCCGCGACGATGTTCTTGGCCACCCACCGCGCGGCGTACGACCCCGAGCGGTCCACCTTGGAGGGATCCTTGCCGCTGAACGCGCCGCCGCCGTGGCGCCCCATCCCGCCGTAGGTGTCGACGATGATCTTGCGACCGGTCAGCCCGGCGTCGCCCTGCGGGCCGCCGACGACGAACCGCCCGGTGGGGTTGATGTGGTACCGGGGCCGCCGCGCGACGAGCGCCTCGGGCAGGTTCGGCTCGATGATCGCCTCGATGATCTCGGCGCGAATGCGGCGGTTGGAGATCCCCGGTGCGTGCTGCGTCGAAACGACGACCGTGTCCACCGCCACCGGCGTGTGGTCCTCGTAGATCACCGTGACCTGCGACTTGCCGTCGGGCCGCAGCCAGGGCATCGCCCCGCTCTTGCGCGCGTCGGCCAGCGCCCGCGTCAGCCGGTGGGCGAGCTGGATCGGCATCGGCATCAGCTCGTCGGTCTCGTCGGTGGCGAAGCCGAACATCATCCCCTGGTCGCCGGCGCCGCCGGTGTCCACGCCCATCGCGATGTCGGGCGACTGGCGGTCGATCGTGCTCAGCACCGAGCAGGTGTTGGCGTCGAAGCCGTAGCCGGCATCCGTGTATCCGATGTCCCGAATGGTGTTGCGCACGACGTCGGGGATGTGGACGTAGGTGCTGGTCGTGATCTCCCCGGCGACGCAGGCCATCCCGGTGGTGACGAGCGTCTCGCAGGCCACGCGGGCGCTCGCGTCGTCGGTGAGGATGGCGTCGAGGATCGCGTCGGAGATCGCGTCGGCCACCTTGTCGGGGTGTCCCTCGGTGACGGACTCGGAAGTGAACGGATGGCGGTCGCGCACGGGCGGCTCGTTCAGAGGTGGGAATGAAGGACCGGCGCGCCGGAGCGCGCCGCGGAACGTGGAGAATAAGGCAAACGCCTCACGCGCGGCAACCCGCGCTCAGTGAATCGCGAGGTCGCCGATCGCCTCCCGCAGACGGCGCAGCAGCTCGTGCTCGGCGTCGGCGGCGGTGTCGGCGTGCAGGGCGGCGGTCGCGGCCACCTCGGCGTCGCGCACGCTCACGCTGCGCACGATGCGTTTCACGAGGGGCACCGACCGCGGCGCCACGCTCAACTTGCGCACGCCGAGGCCGAGCAACGCGTACGCCATGATCGGCTGCGACGCCATCTCCCCGCACACGCTCACCTCCAGCCCTGCCTGGTCGCCCATGTCCACGATGCGCCGGATGAGCCGGAGCACGGCGGGATGCAGGGGCGTGAACCGGTTGGCGAGGTTGGCGTTGCCGCGGTCCACGGCGAGGGTGTACTGCACGAGATCATTGGTGCCGATGCTCAGGAACGCGACTTCGGGAGTGAAGGTATCGGCCGCGACGGCGGCGGCCGGCGTCTCGACCATCACGCCCACCGGCACGTTGCGCCTGAACTCGATGCCGCGCGCCGTGAGCTCCTCCTCGGCTTCGGCCAGCAGGGCGCGCGCCTGGCGCACCTCGGCCACCGACACGACGAGCGGCAGCATGATCCGCAGATCGCCGTGCATGCCGGCGCGGAGCAGCGCGCGAAGCTGCGTGCGGAAGATCGCCGGCTGGTCAAGGCACATGCGGATGGCGCGCCAGCCCAGGAACGGGTTGGGCTCGGTGGGAAAGCCGCCCACCGGAAGCTTGTCGCCGCCGATGTCGAAGGTGCGGATCACCACCGGCTTCCCCTCGAACGCCTCGATCACGCGGCGGTAGCTGCGGTACTGCTCCTCCTCGTCGGGCATCGTGGCGCGTCCCATGACGAGGAACTCGGTGCGCATCAGCCCCACCCCTTCGGCCCCGCTGTCGTGCGCGGCCTCGGCCTCTTCGGGGAGATCCACGTTCGCGCGCAGCGTGACCTGGATGCCGTCGGCGCTCACGCTCTCGAGGTTGGCCAGCCGCCGCAGCTCGGCCTCGATTACCTGCTCCTGGTGCCCGCGCTCGCGGTAGTGCTCGACCTCGGGGTCGGTGGGGTTGATCGCCATCGTGCCGGTGGTGCCGTCGAGGATCGCGCGCTCGCCGCCGGCCAGCGAGCCGGCCGCGTTGCGCAGCCCGACCACCGCCGGCAGGTGGAGCGACCGGGCGAGGATGGCCACGTGCGAAGTGCGCGTCCCGGCGTCGGTGGCGATCCCGACGATGGCCTCGCGGTCGAGCTGCACCGTGAGGCCCGGCGTGAGGTCGTGCGTGACGAGAATGACGCGCGCCCCGCGCGGCAGATCCACCGGGTCGTGATCGGGCAGCTCGAGCAGGAGCGAGAGCACGCGGATGTGCACGTCGGTCAGATCGCTCACCCGCTCGCGCAGCATCGCCACGGTGTGGCGCGCGAAGCGCTGGCGCCACTCCAGCATCACGAGATCGAACGCCTTCTCGGCCGCGAGCTGCTGGCGGATGAACTCCTCGACGCCGGCCAGGAGGTCGGTGTCCTCGAGGATCGAGTGCTGGACGTCGAAGATCGCCGCCTCCTCGCGGCCGGCGGCGGCCTCGACGCGGGCCCGGACCTGGTTCAGGCGGTCCTTGGCGCGGTCCACCGCGCCGTGGAAGCGGCGCAGCTCGGCCGGGATCTGGTCCTCCGGCACCAGCCGGTGCGGGACGTCGGGCACTTCCCACCGCAGGAGGTGGACGGTGCCGACGGCGACGCCGGGGGACGCGGGAATGCCGGTGAGCGTGCGGTCCATCAGGGTTCTCCGAAGCCGTCGGCGATGAGTTGAGCGAGCGCGTCGAGTGCGGCCTCGGCGTCGGGCCCCTCGGCGCGCAGCCGGAGCTGCGCCCCCCGCTCCGCGGCCAGCATCATCACGCCCATGATACTCTTGGCGTTCACTTCCAGCTCGTCGCGGGCCAGGGTGATGTCCGACTTGAATCCCGAGGCGAGCTTCACGATCTGCGCCGCGGGCCGGGCGTGCAATCCCACCTGGTTGACGATCGTCACCGTACGTTCTGGCATCAGCGAATTACCGAGAGAAGGACGACTGCCGAAACGACGAGGAGGGCGAAGCGCCAGCCTTCGAGCCGGGCCTGGGCGCGCACCACGATCACCGCGCCGACGAGCGCGGCGACCAGGATCTCGCTCACCAGCACGCGGCTCGCCCCCGCCACGCGGGCCAGCGCGAGCGGGATCGCGAATCCGGCCATGAGCGCCGCCGCGCGCCCGACCACGATCGGCC
>JBJKPA010000209.1:0-5062 GCA_046706905.1 Gemmatimonadaceae bacterium | reverse complement strand
GGTGTCGCCCGCCGTCGTGACCGTGCAGACCGAGCAGGTCCAGCAGTCACAGCCCGACATCTTCGACTGGATGATGGGCGTGGGGCCGCAGTCCCGCACCGAAGCCGGACTCGGCACCGGGATCATCATCCAGCCCAACGGCGTGATCGTGACCAACGCGCACGTCGTGGCCGACGCCAACAAGATCTCGGTCATGCTCCCCAGCGGCGCCGTCTATCCGGCCAAGACGCTCGGCGTGGATGCCACGCAGGACGTGGCGGTGATCAAGATCGACGCCTCCAACCTCCCCGTGGCCCGGCTCGGCAACTCGAACGACGTGATCGTCGGCGAATGGGCGATCGCGATCGGCAACCCGTACGGCTTCATGCTCGGCAACCCCGAACCCAGCGTCACGGTGGGCGTCATCAGCGGCACGCGGCGCAACCTCGTGGACGGCACCGGCGGCCCGCAGGCGTACTTCGACATGATCCAGACCGACGCCGCGATCAACCCCGGGAATTCGGGCGGCCCGCTGATCAACGCCGACGGCCAGGTGATCGGGATCAACAGCTCCATCTACACGCCCAGCGGCGGCTCGGTGGGCCTCGGCTTCGCGATCCCGATCGACCGCGTGAAGCACGACGTGACCGACCTGCTCCGCTACGGCGAGGTGCGCCGCCCGTGGATCGGCGTGAAGCTCAAGGTGCCGAACAGCGACAACATCCGCGAGGCGATCGCCCAGCACGCCGTGATCGCGACCGTCGTCGGCGGGTCGCCCGCCGACCGCGCCGGCCTCAAGCCCGGCGACGTGATCGTGAGCGAGAACGGCCGCGACGTGCACAACATGTACGACTGGGAGGGCGCACTGCTCGACCTCGGCGTGGGCCAGCAGGTCCACCTCGTGATCAGCCGCGACAACCGGAACTTCGACACGACGGTCACCACCGAGAACCTGCCCGAAGTCAACGCGCCCAAGGTCGACGTGCTCAAGCAGCTCGAGCTGGTCACGGTCACGCCGGCCATCCGCGCCGAGCGCAATCTGCGCAGCCGCTACGGCGCGCTGGTGTTCAAGGTCAGCCGCAACATGGCCGAGCAGCTCGGCATCCAGACCGGTGACGTGATCGTGCGCATCAACAACGTGAACATCCGCACCGCCGACGACGCCTCGAAGGCCCTCAACCGGTTCGCCGGCCGCGGGCCGATCCGCATGTACCTCGAGCGCTCGGGCACCTACTACGTGACGGACTTCGAGATTCGATGACGACCCACGACCGGTACGCCTCGCCGCTGTCCGAGCGCTACGCGTCGCGCGCCATGCTGGCGCTCTGGTCGCCGGCCACGCGCTACGGACTCTGGCGCCGCCTCTGGCTGGCCCTCGCCGAAGCCGAGCAGGCGCTGGGCGTGCCGATTCCGGACGAGGCGATCGCCCAGATGCGGGACCACCTCGACGACATCGATTTCGACGCCGTGGCCGCGTACGAGCGGCGCTACCGCCACGACGTGATGGCCCACGTCCACGCCTTCGGCGACGCCGCGCCGGCGGCCCACAAGTTCATCCACCTCGGCGCCACCAGCGCCTTCGTCACCGACAACGCCGACCTCATCCTGATGCGCCGCGGGCTGGACCTGCTGCGCGGCAAGCTGGTGGCCGTGCTCCGCGGGCTGGCCGACTTCGCGCGCACCTGGCGCGACCTGCCGACCCTGGGCTCCACGCACCTCCAGGCCGCGCAGCCGACCACCGTCGGGAAGCGGGCCACCCTCTGGATGCAGGACCTCGTGCTCGACGTGGCCGAGCTGGACCACCGGCGCGACACGCTGCCCTGCCGCGGCGTGAAGGGCACCACCGGCACGCAGGCCTCGTTCCTCGAGCTGTTCGGCGGCGACGACGACAAGGTGCGCGAACTGGACCGCCGCGTCACCGCGGCGATCGGCTTCCGCCACGCGATCCCCGTGTCGGGGCAGACCTACTCGCGCAAGCTCGACGCCGCCGTGCTCGACGTCGTGGCCGGCATCGCCGCCAGCGCCGCCAAGTTCAGCGGCGACCTGCGCGTGCTCCAGGCCCACGGCGAGATCGAGGAGCCGTTCGAGGAGGAGCAGATCGGCTCGTCGGCCATGGCGTACAAGCGCAATCCCATGCGCAGTGAGCGCATCGCGTCGCTCGCCCGCTTCGTGCTGAGCCTCGAGCCCAACGCCAATCAGACCCACAGCGTGCAGTTCTTCGAGCGGACGCTGGACGACAGCGCCAACCGCCGGCTGGCGATCCCCGAGTCGTTCCTCGCCACCGACGCCATTCTCGTGATCATGGAGAACGTGGTGACCGGACTGGACGTGCACCCGGCGCGCATCGAACGCCGCCTGGCCGATGAGCTGCCGTTCATGGCGACCGAGGCGCTGATCATCCGCGCCGTGCAGGCCGGGATGGACCGCCAGGAGGCGCACGAGCGCATCCGCCGGGCGAGCATCGCCGCCGCGCGCGCCCTCAAGGACGGCGCCCCGGCGAACGACATGCTCGACCGGCTGGCCGCCGATTCCGGATGGCCGGTGAGCGCCGAGGAGATGCGCGGGCTGCTCGATCCCCTGGCGTTCACCGGCCGTGCCCGCACCCAGGTGGACGAGTTCCTGAGCGAGGTCGTGGCCCCGCTGCTCGCGGGCGCGAAGACCGCCGAGCGCGAGGAGGTGCGCGTATGAGCATCGTCACCGTGGCCCCCATTCCCCTCCGGCACCTGCGCCGCGGCAAGGTGCGCGAGGTGTACGAGGTGGATCCGCTGCACCTCCTCCTCGTGGCCACCGACCGCGTGAGCGCGTTCGACGTCGTGATGAAGGAGGCCATTCCGTACAAGGGCGCGGTGCTCACGCAGATCACCGCCTGGTGGCTGCGCCACTTCGAGGGCGAGGTGAAGCACCACCTCGTGTCGGCCAACGCCGACGAGATCGCGACGCTCGTGCCCTCGCTCGCCCCGCACCGCCGCACCATCGCCGGGCGGGCCATGCTCTGCCGCCGCACCGAGGTCTTCCCGGTCGAATGCGTCGTGCGCGGCTACATCTCCGGCTCGGCGTGGAAGGAGTACAAGGCGCACGGCACGCTGGCCGGCGAGCCGTTGCCGGCCGGGCTCCGCGAGGCCGACCGGTTTCCACGGCCGATCTTCAGTCCGGCCACGAAGGCCGAGGCCGGGCACGACGAGAACATCACGCCGGCCGAGGTCGCGCGCCGGCTGGGCGCCGACGTGGCCGCCGAGCTGGAGCGGCTCGCCCGCCACGTGTACGGCATGGGGAGCGCGCTGGCCGCCGAGCGCGGGATCATCATCGCCGACACCAAATTCGAGTTCGGCCGCGACGCGTCGGGGCAGATCCTGCTCATCGACGAGGTGCTCACCCCCGACAGCTCGCGCTTCTGGCCGGCGGAGCGGTACGAGCCCGGCCACACGCAGCCCAGCTTCGACAAGCAGCCGCTGCGCGACTGGCTCGACGCCGAGCGGCGGGCCGGCCGGTGGAACGGCGAGGCGCCTCCACCGACGCTCCCGCCCGACGTCGTGAAGGCGACCAGCGACCGGTATCTCGATGCCTACCGGCGCATTACCGGCGGACCGCTCGACCTCACCGGGCTCGCATGAAGTTTGCCCGCGAGGGATTCCCGTTCATCGGCGCCGCCGTCGTGCTGGCGGCGGCGGCCTGGGTGCTCGCCGCGGCGCGGCACGGCTGGCCGCTCTGGGGGTTGGCCGTCCTGCTCACGCTGATCGCCCTCTGGGTGGCGTACTTCTTTCGCGACCCCGAGCGCCGCGGCCCGCGCGGCGATGCGCTGGTCGTCGCGCCGGCCGATGGACGCGTGGTGCACGTGACCGAGGTGGACGAGCCGAGCTTCATGGCCGGGCGTGCCCTGCGGGTGTCGATCTTCATGAACGTGTTCAACGTCCACGTGAACCGGTATCCGGTGAACGGCACGGTGGCGTACGTGCACTACAACCCCGGCAAGTTCCTCAACGCCGCGGTCGAGAAGGCGAGCCTCGAGAACGAGCAGATGTCGGTGGGGCTCGAGCGGGGCGGCACGCGCGTGCTGATGCGCCAGATCGCCGGTCTCGTCGCGCGGCGCATCGTGACCTACAGCAAGGTCGGCGACGCGGCGCGGCAGGGCGAGCGCATGGGCCTCATCCGGTTCGGGTCGCGCGTCGACGTCTTCCTTCCCACCCACGCCACGGTGACGGTGCGCGTCGGCCAGCGGACGGCGGCCGGCATGACCGTGATCGCGGAGCTGCGCACCTCATGACCCACCCCCACCCCCACCCCCACCCCGCGCCCCGCCATCCGACCAAGCGGCGCCGCGCCGTCGTGCTCTTCCCGAGCGGCCTCACGCTGGCCAACCTGTTCTTCGGGATGTTCGCCATCGTGGCCGCCACGCGCGGCGATTTCTCCCGCGCCGGCTGGTACGTGGTGTGGGGCGGCGTCGCCGACATGCTCGACGGCCGCGTGGCCCGCGCCACCAACACCGGCGGGCGGTTCGGCGAGGAACTCGACTCGCTGGTCGACGCCATCACGTTCGGCGTCGCGCCCTCGCTCATCATGTACTTCGCGGTGTTCAACCGCGAAGGCTGGGACTGGCTGTTCTGCTTCGCGTTCACCGCCGCCGTCGTGCTCCGCCTGGCGCGGTTCAACGTCGAACAGGCCGGCACCGCCAAGACCTACTTCCAGGGGCTGCCCTCGCCGGCCGCCGGGATGGCGCTGGCCACCTACTACTGGTTCAGCCAGACGCCGCTCTATCAGGAAACCGTCATCGCCAACCTGCCCTGGCACGTGCTGCTCCGGTACATCATGCTCACCCTGAGCTTCCTGATGGTGAGCAACGTGCCGTACCCGGTGATGCCGAACGTGAGTCTGCGCTCGGTGCGCGGCGTGATCGGGCTCATGCTCGTCGTGGGTGGGATCGCGGCCCTGATCTTCCTGCCCAACCAGTTCTTCTTCCCGGCCGCCGTGCTGTACGTGGCGTTCGGGCTCGGCCGCGCCGCCTGGCTCGGTCTGCTCGAGCGGCGCGCCGGCGCCGTTACGACGCACCCCGGCCACCTCGCGCCCGCCGGCGCCGTGCGCGAGACCG
>JBJKPA010000208.1:0-2653 GCA_046706905.1 Gemmatimonadaceae bacterium | reverse complement strand
CATCCGCGGCCCCTCGTCGAGCTGCATCGCGTCCGGCCCGGCGACCATCGGCGCGGTCAGCGCCGACACCCGCCGGAGCTGCCGCCGGAGCCGCACCACCAGCTCGGCCCACGAGTTCTCCGCCGATACGAAGTCGTCCACGCCCACCGCCAGCAGGCTCGTCAACACCGAAGGCGACGCCCCCCACGTGATCACGATCTGCGGCACGTGCTCCCACCGGTCGCGCAACCGCTGCAGGAACTCGACGTGGTCGGCGCTCACCGGCGGCGGCACGTCCATCACGATCGCCTGCGGCGTCCGCGCCCCCAACCGCCACAACCCCGACGACGAGGCCCGCCAACCCAGCGACTGCGTGTGGATCCCGTAGCGATCGAGGGCCTTCTGGATGGCCGCCGCCCGCCCGCGGGCCCGCCCGAGCACGAGCACGGAGGGTACGCGCGAATTCTTGTCGGTGGCTTGGCGGCGATGGCTCATTCCGGGGGTGCGGCACCGCCGCGCGGAAAGGCCAGGAGCCCGGCGGCGAGAGGTGGGTCGTGTCCGGGTCGAATCTAGGGCGGGACCAGGACACGAGGGTTACACCGCGAGCAAGCGGGCGCCGCCCGAAGCGGCCCCCCGTTTCAGTGCTCGACCGCCTGGAACCGCCGCTGCAGCGCCTTCACGACGACCGACACCCCGCCCAGTCGCCGCACCTCCGTGGCGCGCAGTCCGGTGTAGCGCTTCATCGAGTTCCGCAGCGCCGTGTCGGAGGGAAATTCGAGCTCCAGCGCCACCCACTCCACCGTCTGCCCGGTGGCGGTGAGCAGCTGCGCGGCGAGCATCAGGCGGCACCAGTTGATCATCTCCGCCGGCGGCGGCGCCCCCGCCCGCACGCAGTGGTTGAGCAGGGTCTTGCGGTGCACGCCGAGCGTGGAGGCGACGCCCGAGACCGAGTGCGCCTGCGTCGCGTGGGTCACGCAGTACTCGGCCAACCGGTGGAGCGACGGCGGCAGCACCGGCAGCAGCGCCGCCAGGACGGCGACCGCCGCGCAGGCGCGCTGCGCCGAGGCCAGGACGCCGCGCAGCGCGAGCCCGCCGTCGTCCACCCCGGCGAACAGGAACTCGTGGACGCCGGCCTCGGCCATGCGGCGGATGTCGGCCGCGTGCTCGACCCCCGTGCGGCAGTGGGCGACGACGGCCACGCAGGGCGCGTGGTCGAGCAGCTCGGGCACGATCGACGCGGTCTCCCGCCCCTCGGCGTCGCGCGGCGAGAGGACGACGGTGACCGGCGCCCCCCGGGCCTGCCGCATCATCGCGGGCAGCTGCGCTGGGGCATCCGCCCACAGGGTCCGGGCCCACCCCCGCAACGCGCCCGTCATCCGGGCCCGTTCCTTCTCGTTTGCCACATAGCCCACGATCAGGGGCAGCGGCGGGGTTGGCCTCATGGCATATCTCGAAAGGCTCAAACGCTAAGTGTGCACCGATTGCAAACAATGGCGCAAGATTCGATTCCGGAGGCGTCGAGGCCTCGACGGGTCGCCCGTGCGGGGTGTGCCATTCCCGCACTCGGCCCCGGTCCGCCCCGGTGCCGCGCGGTCAGGGCCAGGAGCGGCGCGCGGCGCGCTCGCCGGTGCGGTACAGGACGTGCGGCTCGCCGGCGTGCACGAAATCGCGCTCGTACACCATCCCCACCTTTTCCATCACGTGGCGGGACGCGGCGTTGTGGGGGTGGGTGACGGCGACCAGCGACTCGAGCCCGAGCGCCGAGCGTCCGATGACGATGCATCGGTTGGCGAGCTCGGTCGCGAAGCCCTGCCCCCACCATTCCGGATACAGGGCGTACCCGATCTCGACCTCGGGCACCCCCTCGACGTCGAGGTGCCGGACGACGGCCCGGCCGACGATGGCCTCGCGGGCCGCGTTGCGCACGATCCAGAGGCCGAACCCGTAGCGCTCCCAGTGCTCCAGGTTGCGCGCGAGATAGGCGCGGGACTGCTCCTTGGTGCGCACGCCTCCCAGCCAGGCCATGACCCGCGGGTCGCGGTCCATCCGGAGAATCTCGTCGAGATGCGCCTCGGTGAGGCGCTCGACGTGGAGGCGGGGGGTGGCGAAGGAATCCAGATTCATGAGAAGGCCCGGCATCGGGCTTTGCGAATTTGTAATATCCGGCGCCGTCGCGCGAGCCCCCGGCCCCAACAGGGGCGCACTCGGTCGGTGAGGGTGCCCAGAAAGGCGATGAGATCCCGAATGTCCGCCGCGGTGAGGGCCGGGGCCTGTCCCGGACGCCGGTCGAAGGGCGCGTCGATGGTGTCCACGTTGCCGCGGTCGGCGGCCGGGAGATCGTCGGCGATCTCCACGTGGCCGTCGGGCCCCACGGGGTAGATCGAGTCGGGGAAGGTGGCGCGCAGGACGTAGAACCGGAGCACCTGGCCCAGCGTGTGGTAGACGCCGTTGTGGAAGAAGACCTTTCGGGTGGCGACGTTGCGCAGCGACGGCGTGCGGAACATGCCGCAGTACTGCCGGTCGGCGGCGAGGTCGGTGCGCACGGGCCCGCAGAGGCCCAGATCGTGGTAGGCCGGATCGCGGTTGGCGCGGAGGGCGGCGTTGCGCGGCACGCCGAGTGCCTCGTATTGGTAATCGCTAAAGGTCGGGGGACGGCCGTCGGGATCGGGGCGGT
>JBJKPA010000207.1:0-7613 GCA_046706905.1 Gemmatimonadaceae bacterium | reverse complement strand
TCTGGATGTAGTAGACCGGGTTCTCCTCCGACTGCGTACGGGCGAGGTCCACGTCGAACTGGAGCTGGGAGTCGCCCTTCCGCATGAGGAAGAAGTACCGCACCGCGTCGCGGCCGACCTCGTCGATGAGGTCGCGCACGGTGACGTAGCTGCCGGCGCGCTTGGAGATCTTCACCTCCTCGCCGCCCTTCATCACGGTCACCATCTGGTGCAGCACGTACTCGGGGTACCCCTCGGGGATCCCCATGTCGAGCGCCTGGAGCGCGATCCGCACGCGGGTCACGGTGCTGTGGTGGTCGGAGCCCTGGACGTTGATCGCCCGGTGGAAGCCGCGCTCCCACTTGGTGACGTGGTACGCGACGTCGGGCACGAAGTAGGTGGGCTCCCCGCCCTTGTCCTCGCTCCGCACCATCACGCGGTCCTTGTCGTCGCCGAAGTCCGTGGTCCGCAGCCAGAGCGCGCCGTCCTTCTCGTACGTGTGGCCGGCCTTCACGAGGCGGCGGATGGTCTCCTCCACCTTGCCCTCGGCGTACAGCGACGACTCCAGGAAGTACACGTCGAACTTGACGCCGAACGCCTGGAGGTCGCGGTCCTGCTCCTTGCGCAGCTCCTGCACGGCGAAGCGGCGGATGGCGTCGAGGTCGCCGCCCTCGGCGTCGCCGGGATGCTCGTCCACGTAGCGCTGCGCGATCTCGCGGATGTACTCGCCGTGGTAGCCGCCGTCGGGGATCTCGACGTCGAGCCCGCGGAGCTGCGCGATGCGGGCCTGCACGCTCACCGCGAGGTTCATGATCTGCGCGCCGGCGTCGTTGTAGTAGAACTCGCGGGTGACCTTCCAGCCGGTGGCCTCGAGCAGCGACGCGATGGCGTCGCCCAGGGCGGCCTGGCGCCCGTGTCCGACGTGCAGCGGTCCGGTGGGGTTGGCCGAGACGAACTCGACGTTCACCGGCTGTCCCGCGCCGGAGACGTCGTTCCCGTACGCGTCCCCGCGGGCGATCAGCGCCTCGAGCCCCCGGGCGAGCGTGTCGGTGGCGGCGCGGAAGTTGATGAACCCCGGCCCCGCGATCTCGGCCGAGCTGACGCCGGCGGCGGCGAGGTCGAGCCCGTCCACGATCGCCTGCGCCAGGTCGCGCGGCTTCCTGCCGAGCGGCTTGGCGAGGACCATGGCCAGATTGGTGGCCCAGTCCCCGAACGCCGGATCGCGCGGACGCTCCAGCACCGGCGCCACGTCGTCGGGCGCACCCAGGGCTCGCGCCGTCCGCACGAGCTCGGCGCGGAGCCGATCTTCACCGGCCATTTATGAATCCCGCTTGGGTTTGCTCTTCGCGGCCCCGGACTCGGAGCCGCCGCTACCGGAGGACGCCGACGGCGCCGTCCCTCCCCCACTCTCGCCCTTCGACGCGGGGGTGGCCGCGTCGCTCTTGCCCGGTTCCGCCGCCGACGAGGAAGGCGTTGCGCCGCCGCGCTTTGCGTGAGCGTTTTTCCCGTAGTCCGTGAGGTAGAACCCCGAGCCCTTGAACACGAGGCCGGCGCCGGCGGACACCTGGCGGGTGGCTACCGCGCCGCACTCGGGGCACGGCACTTCCACTTCGGACGCGCTGATCGTCCGATAGAACTTTTCGAACTGGTGGCCGTTCTGGCAGCGATACTCGTAAGTAGGCATTCCGGTGTCACTTAAGACAGCGAAAGCTACCCGCCGTCGGGGGGCCGTACAAGGGCGCGGAGCCGCTTCGCGCGCGGGTCAGGCCGGCCGGTACTCCCCCCACACGGCGCGCAGCGCATCGGAGATCTCCCCCACCGACGCCCGGGCCCGCACGGCGTCGATGATGCACGGCATGAGGGGCGGCAGCTTCCCCGCGCCCGCCGCCGCGTACGGGGGCGCGGTCTTCCGGATCGCGTCGAGGGTGCGCGACACGGCGGCCTGATCGCGTTTGGCGCGCGACGCCTCGAGCCGCGCGATCTGGGCGCGCGCCAGCTCGGAAAAGTCCGGCGCCGGGATGTCGGGCGGCGGCAGCTCGTCGGCGAACTTGTTGACGCCCACGACGACCGTCTCGCCGCGCTCGACGCTGAGCTGGTATTCGTAAGCGCTGCGCGCGATCTCCTCGTGGAAGAACCGCTCGTCGATGGCGCGCGCCGCGCCGCCCAGCGCGTCCACCTGCGCCAGCAGCTCGGCGGCCCGCTGCTCGAGCTCGTTGGTGAGCCGCTCCACATGGTAGCTCCCGCCCAGCGGATCGGCGGTGAGCGCGGCGCCGGACTCGTTGGCGATGATCTGCTGCGTGCGCAGGGCGAGCGTGGCCGCTTCCTCGGTGGGCAGCGCGAGCGCCTCGTCGTAGCCGTTGGTGTGGAGCGACTGTGTGCCGCCGAGCACGGCCGACAACGCCTGGATGGCGACGCGCACGACGTTGTTGAGCGGCTGCTGCGCCTGCAGGGTGACGCCGCCGGTCTGGGTGTGGAAGCGCAGGCGACAGCTCCGGTCGTCGGCCCCGAAGCGATCGCGCATGAGGCGGGCGTAGAGCCGGCGCGCGGCGCGGAACTTGGCGACCTCCTCGAACAGGTCGTTGTGCGCGGCGAAGAAGAACGACAGCCGCGGCGCGAAGTCGTTCACGTCGAGCCCGGCGGCGATGGCGCGCTGCACGTACTCCACGGCGTTCGCGAAGGTGAAGGCCAGCTCCTGCACCGCCGTCGCCCCAGCCTCGCGCATGTGGTAGCCGGAGATCGAGATCGGATTCCAGTTGGGCACCTCGGCGGCACAGAAGCGGAAGGTCTCCGCGATCAGCGCCAGCGAGGGTTCGGGCGGAAAGACGTAGGTGCCGCGGGCGATGTATTCCTTGAGGATGTCGTTCTGGATCGTGCCGCTGAGCTGACCGCGTGCGATCCCGCGCTCCTCGGCCACCACGATGTACATCGCGAGCAGGATGGACGCGGTGGCGTTGATCGTCATGGAGGTGGACACGCGGTCGAGCGGCAACTCGGCGAGCAGCGCGTGCATGTCGTCCACGGTATCGATCGCGACGCCGACGCGGCCGACCTCGCCCACGGCGCGCGGCGAGTCGGAGTCGATGCCCATCTGGGTGGGCAGGTCGAAGGCGACCGAGAGCCCCGTCTGGCCCGCCTCGAGCAGCAGCCGGAAGCGGGCGTTGGTCTCGGCGGCGGTGCCGAAGCCCGCGTATTGGCGCATGGTCCAGAGCCGGCCGACGTACATGTCCTTCTGGATCCCGCGCGTGAACGGATAACTGCCGGGATCGGCGAGATCGCGGGGGTAGTCGGTCGCGGCGTCGGGGGGCCGGACGACGGTCGGGATGGGGATGTGGGACGGAGAGTCGGGCATAAGAACAAGTACAAGAAGCGCCGGCAAACCCAGCGCCGACAAGAACGGCGCCGGCAAGAACTGCGCAAGCAAGAACAGCGCCGACAAATAGAGCGCTGGGAACTGATAACTGCTAACGGCGCGTCAACTGCTGAACTGCGCAATACAACGCTACGGACTGCCACCGAATGTAACCGCGAATCCGGCGCGATGGCGTAGCGTGGGGGCATGACCAGTGGAACCGTTCGGGACCTGCGGGTCTGGGATGCGGCGAGGCTGCTTGCGGTGGAGGTCCAGAAGGCCGTCTCGGGGCCGCGGCCGCGGGAGGCGGCGGAGCTGTGGGCCCAGACGCGGAGCGCCGCAGAGTCGATCGGCGCGAACATCGCCGAGGGGTGCGGGCGGAGCACGACGCCCGACCGACGGCGGTTCTTCGTGATCGCCCTGGGCTCGGTCCGCGAAACGCAACACCATCTGCGCCTCTGTCGCGACTATGAGCTGATCACCGAGTCGCAGTTCCTGCGCCTGATCGGTCTGGCCGGCGTGACCCGCAGGATGCTGGAATCCCTGATCGCCACGATGAACTCACCGGAAGCTTGAGCCCCACACGCGCTGGTTGCCCTAATCAGTTCCCAGCGCTGTCATTGTCCGCGCCGTTCTTGCCGGCGCTGTACTCGCCGGCGCTGTCCTTGCCGGCGCTGTCCTTGCCGGCGCCTTATGTACTTACCGCTTCTCCGACGATCTTTTCCGCCAGTTCCACCTCGGCCTTACTGCCGATATACAACGGCGTCCGCTCGTGCAACGCCGTCGGCTGCACGTCCAGGATCCGGTTCGCCCCGTCGCTCGCCAGCCCGCCCGCCTGCTCGACGATGAAGGCCAGCGGATTCGCCTCGTACAGGAGCCGCAGCTTGCCCTCGGGCGTCTGGCTGTTGCGCGGATAGGCGAAAATGCCGCCGCCCAGGAGATTGCGGTGGAAGTCGGCGACCAGGGAGCCCACGTAGCGGATGCTGAGCGGCTCGTGCTCGTCGTCCAGCCCGCGGTAGCGGCGCATGAGGTCGCGGACCTCGTCGCACCAGAGCGGCGCGTACGAGTCGTTCACCGAGAGATAGCGCCCCTGATTCGGGATCCGGATGTTGGGGTGCGAGAGCAGGAATTCGCCGATCGAGGGATCGAGCGTGAATCCGTGCGCCCCCTGCCCCGTGGTGTACACGAGCATCGTCGCCGACCCGTAGATCACGTAGCCCGCGGCGACCTGCCGCCGCCCGGGCTGGAGCAGGTCCTCCAGCGTTCCGTCGCGGCCCCGGGTGATCTTGGGCACCACCGAGAAGATCGTGCCCACCGGCACGTTCACGTCGATGTTCGACGACCCGTCGAGCGGATCGAACAGCAGCGCGTAGCGGCCGGTCTTGAACTCGCGCGGGATCGCGACGATCCCCTCCTCCTCCTCGGACGCCATCGCGCACAGGCGGCCCGTATGGTCCATCGCCTTGATGATCGTCTCGTTGGCGAAGATGTCGAGTTTCTGCTGGATCTCGCCCTGGACGTTCTCCGACTGGGCCGAGCCGAGGATGTCCACGAGCCCCGCGTTGCGGACCTTGTTGGTGATCATCTTCGCGGCGAGGGCCAGATCGTACAGGATGTTCGACAGGTCGCCGCTCGCCTCGGGATGGAGGCGCTCCTGCTCGATGATGAACCGCTCGATCGTGACGACGGACGTCGGAGTGTGATTGACCACGGATACGCCCTTGCTGATGGAGGGGAACGGGAAGAAAGTGACCGGGGGCCCGGGGCGCGGCAAGTCCGGGGTTTCCAGCGGCCGGTCGGGGCCCCCGGTCACGCGTGGGCGGCCGGGCGGACGTGGTCGAAGATGAGCTCGGTCTCGATGTGCCCCACCTCGCGCCGCGACAGGAAGCGGTCGAGCGCCAGATCGCGCAGGTGCTGCGCGTCGCGCGCCACCACGTGGACCAGGAAATCGATCTCCCCGCTGACGTGGTACACGTCCACGACTTCGGGCACGGTCACGATGTACGACCGGAACCGCTCGAAGTTCTCCCGGGAGTGCCGGGGGATCCGCACGGCGACCATGGCCTCGATCCCGTAGCCGAGCACGGCCGGATTCACCTCGGCGTGGAACCCCTGGAGCGCCCCGCTCTCGAGCAGGCGGCGCACGCGCTCGTGGCAGCTCGAGGGGGCGAGTCCGACGCGCGCCGCCAGCTCCTTGTTGGAGAGCCGTGCATCGTTCGCCAGCAGGGCCAGAATCCTGCGATCCGTTTGGTCCAGCGGCCGGTTTTCCATGCGATCTCCGAAAACTATTCGTTAGACAACGGCTGGTGACGAATAGTATTCTACAATTGTGGACTCAACGGAAGCAAATTCAATGACCAGGCCATCCTTCGATACCCTCGGCGTCCACGCCGGCCGCGAAGAATTCCGCGCCCTCGGCGTCCACGCCGCCCCCCTCGACCTCTCCACCACGTACCCGGTGGACGACCTCGCCGACGCCATCCGCGACATCGACACGATGGCCGCCGGCGGGCGCCCAGAGCGCAACGCGATCTACGCCCGTCTCGAGAACCCCACCGTGTCGCGCTTCGAGCACGCGCTGGCCGAGCTCGAGCACGCCGACGACGCCGTGGCCTTCGGCTCCGGCATGGCCGCCGTGACGGCCGCGCTCCTCGTCGCGCGACAGCGGGGCGCGCACGTCGTGGGGGTCCGGCCGCTCTACGGGGGCACCGACCACCTGCTCGACTCGCGCCTCCTCGCCCTCGACGTCACCTGGGCCACGCCGGACACCGTGCGCGAGGCGATCCGCGACGACACGGCGCTCGTCATCATCGAGACGCCGGCCAATCCCACGCTGCTGCTCGTGGACATCGCCGACGTCGTGCGCCAGGCGGGCCGCGTCCCCGTGCTGGTGGACTCGACCTTCGCCACCCCGGTGCTGCAGCAGCCGCTCGCGCTGGGCGCCACGCTCTCGCTCCACAGCGGCACCAAGTACCTGGGCGGCCACGGCGACGTGATGGCCGGCGTGATCGCCACCAACGACGACTGGGCGCGCGCGCTGCGCCAGGTGCGCGTGCTCACCGGCGCCGTGCTGCATCCGATGGGCGCGTACATGCTTCACCGCGGGTTGCAGACGCTGGGCGTCCGCGTGCGCACCGCGCAGGCGGGCGCGATCGCGATCGCCGAGCGGCTCCGCGCCCACCCGGGCGTGGATCGCGTGTATTTCCCCGGCATCGCGGAGTGCGACCCGCGCGGGATCGTGGCCCGCCAGATGCGCGGCCCGGGCGCGATGATCGCGTTCGACGTCACCGGCGGGTTCGACGCCGCGTCGGCCGTGATGCGCGACGTCCGCATGATCACGCCGGCCGTGAGCCTGGGCTCGACGGACACGCTGATCCAGCATCCGGCGGGGCTCACGCACCGCGTGATCGGCGAGGCGGCGCGGGCCGAGGAGGGGCTGAGCCCGGGCATGCTGCGGCTCAGCGTGGGACTCGAGTCGCCCGACGACATCTGGGCCGACCTCGAGCGCGCGCTCCGCGTGACGGTCCACTCGTCGCCGGCGGCGTCCACGCGCAGGTCCGAGCCGTCGGTGGAGACGACCACGGTCGAGGTCTGATCGGTGCGCAGCACCTGAGCGCCGGCGGCGGCGAGCCGCCGCATCACCACGGCGCTCGGGTGCCCGTAGCTGTTGCCGGCGCCCACCGACACGAGGGCGACGCGCGGCGTCACGGCCGCGAGGAACGCGTCGGTGCTGCTCGTGATGCTCCCGTGGTGCCCGACCTTGAGCACGTCGGCGTCGAGCAATGCGCGCTCGTGGGCCAGCAGCCACGCCTCCTCTCCGCGCTCGGCGTCGCCGACGAGCAGCATCCGCACCGTGCCCACGCGCACGAGCACGATCGCGCTCGCCTCGTTGGCGTCGCGCAGCCCGGAGACCCACGTCGAGTCGGGACCGAGAAAGGTGAGGGTGGCCTCGTCCACGACCAGCGAGTCGCCGGGATGCACGCGGTGCCAGGCGATCCCGTCGTGCCGCGCCTCGAACAGCGAGGCGCGGTAGGCCGCGCCGGCACGCGTATACGCGGCGTCGTAGTAGTCGCGCGGCCGGAGGGCATGGAGCACGCTGGCCGCGCCGCCCACGTGGTCGTCGTGCGGGTGCGAGAGAATGAAGGCCACGAGCCGCCCGCCGCGCCGCGCGATGTAGGGCACGACCGTGGAACGGCCGGCGTCACCGCCGCGCCAGATGCGGCCGGCGTCCATCAGCACCCAGTGCCCCTTCGCAGTGCGCAGCGCGATCGCGTCGCCCTGCCCC
>JBJKPA010000206.1:0-4077 GCA_046706905.1 Gemmatimonadaceae bacterium | reverse complement strand
CAGGCTGGTGACGAGGATCAGGGGCAGGACGTAGCGCCGCTCGGTGAATCCGGGTCGTTGGCTCATGCGCCTCTCAGGTGATGGCTCGGTCGAGGTGGACGTACCCGCCGTCCACGAACAGCTGCTGTCCGGTCACGTGCCCCGCGCGCGACGAGAGCAAGAAAACCACCATCGCCGCGATCTCCGCGGGCTCCGTCATGCGGTGGCCCAGCGGGATGCGCTGGACGATGTCGTCGAGCTTCGCCGCGGGATCGGGAAAGGAGTCCAGCCACTGCCGGTACAGCGGGGTCATCACCTCGGCGGGGATCACGGCGTTCACACGGATGCCGTCGCCGAGGAGGTCCACCGCCCACTCGCGCGTAAGGGCGAGGATCGCACCTTTCGACGCGCCGTACCCGGACGTGCCTCCCTGTCCGGTGACGGCGACCTTGGACGCAACGTTCACGATCGCGCCATGCGATTTGCGCAGCGCCGGGAGGGCGCAACGCGCCATCTCATAGTAGTGCACCAGGTTCTTCCGCAGCGAGCCCTCGAATGAGCCGGCGCTGCCGCCGTCGAGGGGCACTCGGTCGTTGACCCCGGCGTTGTTGACGAGCCCGTCGATGCGGCCGGCCGAGGCGAGCGCCTCGTTCACCGCGCGGGCGCAGTCGGCGGGTCTGGTGAGATCGGCAAACACGAACGCGCATTTCCCGCCCAGTTCGGCGCGCAGCTTCTCGCCCGCCTCGCGGTCGCGGTCCACGATCACCGGCGCGGCGCCCTCGGCTGCGAGCGCACGGACGATCGCCTCGCCGATCCCCTTGGCGCCGCCGGTCACGACGACCGCTTTGTCGCTGAGCCCGAGGTCCACGCTATCCTCCCCGCTCGTCGATTCCGTAGAAGCGCGCCGCGCTGCCACCGAAGAGCGCTTCCCGATCGTGCACCGACAGCCCCGAGGCCGCGGCGTAGTCTTCGACGGCGCCGAGTACGCGCGCGTAGGTCGCCGCCACGAGGCATACCGGCCAGTCGGAGCCAAACATGAGCCGCTCGGGGCCGAATGCCTCGAACGCCACATCCAGATACGGCTTCAGGAGGGCCGGCGTCCAGTGCGTCCAGTCGGCCTCGGTGACCATTCCCGAAACCTTGCACCAGACGTTGGGCCGGCGCGCCAGCTCGCGCAGGTGCGTGGCCCAGGGCTCCAGCTCGCCGTCGCGGATGCGCGGCTTGGCGAGGTGGTCGACCACGAGCCGCTGTTCGGGCAGCGCGTCGGCCAGCGCGATGGCCGCCGGGAGCTGGCGCTCGTACACGAGGATGTCGTAGGTCAGTCCGAACTGCTGCAGCCGGCCGATGCCGCGCACGACGTCGGCGCGCGCGAGGAAGTGGTCGGGCTCGGCCTGCGCGAGGTGGCGCACACCGCGGAACTTCGGGTTTGCGGCGAGCGCGGCGAGCGTGGCGTCGAGATCGGGTGCCCGGAGATCCACCCATCCCACGACGCCGCGGACGATCCGGTGGTCGCGCGCCAGGTCGAGCAGGAAGCGCGTCTCGGCGTCCGACTGGTCGGCCTGCACGGCGATGCAACCGTCGATGTTGCCGGCCAGAAGGTTCGGCGCCAGGTCGCCGGGGAGGAAGTCGCGCCGGATCGCCGCCATGTCGGGGGTGATCCAGGCGTCGCGCACCGGATCGAAGCGCCAGAAGTGCTGGTGCGCGTCGAGGCGCATTACTCGGCGGCCACCACGCGCTGGCGCGACGCGCCCAGTCCGTCGCATCCCAGCTCGACCACGTCGCCGGGCGCGAGGTAGCGCGGCGGTTTCATGCCGAGCCCCACGCCGGCCGGCGTGCCGGTGGAGATCACGTCGCCGGGCAGGAGCGTCATGCACTGGCTGGCGTACGACACCAGCGTCGCCACGCCGAAGATCATGTTGGCGGTGCTTCCGTCCTGCACGGATTTGCCGTTGAGCTTGAGCCAGAGCTTCAGGGTTTGCGGATCGTGGATCTCGTTGCGCGTGGCGAGCCAGGGTCCCATGGGCGCGAAGCTGTCGAAGCTCTTCCCCTTCACCCACTGTCCGCCGCGCTCCATCTGCCAGTGCCGCTCGCTGACGTCGTTGTGCAGCACGTAGCCGGCCACGTACTCCAGTGCCGCGCCCTCGACCACGCGCGACGCCCGCCGGCCGATCACCACGGCCAGCTCCACTTCCCAGTCGGTCTTCTCGGAGCCCGGCGGAATGATCAGGTCGTCGAACGGTCCGCACAGCGACGTCGTGGACTTGAAGAAGATCACGGGCTCGGTGGGCGGCGTGGCGCCGGTTTCGCGCGCGTGGTCCGAGTAGTTCATGCCGATGCAGATGATCTTGGAGGGCCGCGCGATGGGCGGGCCCAGCCGCGTCCTGTCGGGCACCGCGGGGCATTCGTCCTGGTGCGCGCCCAGCCAGACGGCGAGTCGCGATACGCCGTCGGAGCCGAAGAACGCCTCGTTCCAGTCCTCGCCGAAGGCGCTCGCGTCCAGGCGCCGGCCGTCGTCGGTCTGGATGCCGGGGCGCTCCCGCCCCGGCTCGCCGAATCGAATCAGTTTCATCGCGTCTCTCTCAACCGTTGAGCTTGAGGAACCCGCCGTCCAGCGGGTAGTCGGTGCCGGTGGCGAAGCCCGCCTGATCGGAGCACAGATAGAGCGCCAGGTCGGCCACCTCGTGCGGCTCGCCCATGCGTCCGATGGGCTGCGTGGCGGAGAGCTTGGCGAACATCTCCGTCTCCTTTCCGGGATAGTGCTGCTTGAGATAGCCGTCCACGAACGGCGTGTGGATGCGCGCCGGCGAGATGGACACGCAGCGGATGCCGTCCCTGGCATAGTCGCGGGCGATCGAGTACGTCATGGCCAGCACCGCGCCCTTGGTCATCGAGTACGCGAACCGCTCGGCGACGCCCGCGCTGGCCGCGATCGAGGCCATGTTGAGGATCACCCCGCGGCCGCGCGCCTTCATCGCGCCGATCACTGCGCGCGTGCAGTTGTACACGCCGCGCACGTTCACGCGGTACAGCCGGTCGAAGTCCTCCACCGTGGTGGACTCCACGGTGCCGATGTGCGACACGCCGGCGTTGTTCACCAGGATGTCCACCGGGTCCACGCCGAGGATGATGCCGAAGCACCGGTCCGTGTCGGCCTGGTCGGAGACGTCGCAGCGGTGGGCGCTGGCCCGGCCGCCGGCCTGCGTAATGCCGGCGGCGACCTGCTCCGCCGCCTCGGTGGCGACATCGAGAATGCGCACCGACGCGCCGCTCGCGGCGAACCGCTCGGCGATGGCGCGGCCGATGCCGCTCCCGCCGCCGGTCACGACGGCGGTCTTGCCGGTGAGATCGAATGCTTGTCCGCTCATCAGGGGTCCTCATTCCAAACGGCGCCGCCGGGATAGGCGTACGCGCGGAGAGAGTCGGGTTTCATGGTGATGCCGTAGCCCGGCGCCGACGGCGCGCGGTAGCGGCCGTCGCGCACGACGACCGGGTCCAGGAAATGTTCGTGCAGATGGTCCACGTACTCCACGATGCGGTCGTCCAGCGAACCGCTCACCGCGACGTAGTCGAAGATCGCCAGGTGCTGCACGTACTCGCAAAGCCCCACCCCGCCGGCGTGCGGGCAGACGGGGACGCCGAACTTCGCGGCCATGAGCAGCACGGCCAGCACCTCGTTCACCCCGCCCAGCCGGCAGGCGTCGATCTGGCAGAAGCGGATCGCCTCCGCCTGCATGAGCTGCTTGAAGATCACCCGGTTCTGGCACTGCTCGCCGGTGGCGACGCCGATGGGCGCCACGCCCTTCGCGATCGCGGCGTGGCCCAGCACGTCGTCGGGGCTCGTGGGCTCCTCGATCCACCAGGGATCGAAGCGCGCCAGCTCGCGCGTCCAGGCGATGGCCTCGGCCACTCCCCAGCGCTGATTGGCGTCGATCATGAGCTTGCGATCGGGGCCGATCTCCTCGCGCACCACGGCGCAGCGGCGGAGGTCGTCGGCGAGATCGGCGCCGACCTTGAGCTTGAAGTGCGTCCATCCCGCGGCCACGCCCTCGCGGCAGAGCCGGCGGATTTCGTCGTCCGGATATCCCAGCCACCCGGCCG
>JBJKPA010000205.1:0-10583 GCA_046706905.1 Gemmatimonadaceae bacterium | reverse complement strand
TCCTCGCCACGCCGACGGATCCCGAGGCCGGGCTGCGCCTCGGCGGTGACAGGATCAGCGGTCGGCGCTCCGAGGAGCGCGGACGACGGCTGATCGTCGGCGCGCAGGTTTCGCTCGCGGTCGTCGTGCTCACGTGCGCCGGCCTTCTGGTGCGAAGCCTCGACCGGCTCCAGCGCGTGAACCTCGGATTCACTCCCCGGGCCCTGCTCATCGTCGGTCTCGAGGACATGACGCCCTTCAACGCGCGCACGCAGAGCTGGGCGGTCGGCGAGGCGCGGTACCACGCGGTGCTCGACGCCATGGCGACGGAACTCCCGAAGGTGCACGGGATCGTGGGCGTGACCACCCTGCTCGTCCGTCCCTTGTCCGGCACGGCGTACGAGCTGCCGTTTGCGGTCAGTGGCTCGATGGCTCGCGACACGACGAACGCTCCGCGCGTCGCCTGGCAGGCCGGGCTGCCGTCGCACTTCCATACGATGGGCATTCCGCTGGTACGCGGCCGCGATTTCACGGCGGACGATGGTGCCGGAGCGCCGCCGGTGGCCGTGGTCAGCGAAGCGTTCGCCCAGCGGGAGTGGCCGGGGCGCGACCCGATCGGACTCCGCGTGCGGCTCGATCCGTCGGACAGCACGCAGCCCTGGCGCACGGTGGTGGGAGTGGCGGCGAACGTGCGCTTCCGAGGCGTCACGACGGCACCGGAGCCCACCGTCTACGTGCCCGCGCAGCAGAGCGCAGCGGCCCCGATGTTCCTCGCCGTGCGGACCGCCAGCGGTGACCCCAGCGTCGCGCTCGCGCCGGTCCGGCGCATTCTGCGCCGGAGCAACCCGTCGTTCGGCATTCGGGGCGTGACCACCGGCGCCGCTCTCGTAGACCGGCAGCTCGCGCGCCCTCGCATTCTGGCGGACCTCCTTGCCGCCCTGTCCGGGGCAGCGCTGTTCCTCTGCGCCGTCGGCCTCTACGGACTGCTCGCCGCGGTGGTCCGGGAGCGCCGGCGAGAGATCGCCATCCGAATCGCGCTCGGCGCGGCGCCGGGCGAGGTGCGCGCGCTGATCGTGCGGCAGGCGGGGTACATCCTGGCCGTCGGCGGTGTCGCCGGCATGGCGCTCTCGGTCGCGGGAACCCGCGTCCTCGGGTCGGTTCTCTACCAGGTCAGCCCCACGGACCCGTTCACGTTCGTCGGCGTAGCGCTCGCGCTGGGCGCCACGGCGACGATTGCCGCGTATGCGCCTGCGGCGCGAGCGGTGCGTGTCGATCCGGCGAGCACATTGAATTGCCCGTAGCCGCTACGCAGCTGATCGGTGAGCCCGGGCGACGCGGTCGTTGCCGCCCTTAAGCACGCGGCGCCTCCAACGCAAGAACTGGCGCATGGGGTGTATCCGCCCGAGGTTGTCGGGTCATGCGCAACCAATGCCGGATTCTGGAGCCCCTGGACGCCGCGTTCCCGCGGGTCGCGGCGGTGGCGTTCGTGGCGGCCGCCCTCCTGCCTTCCGCGGCGCGCGCCCAGAGCGCGCCGGTGCGCATTCCGAGCCGCACGAGGGCCGCCGTGTTCTGCGCCGCCTCCGGCGCTCCCGCGTCCGAGAACGGCAGCAGTGCGTTCCGGCCGCTCGAGCAACCCACGCTGCGCATCCACCGTGCGGCAGGTGCGATCCGCGTGGACGGCACGCTGGACGATCCGGGGTGGGCCGGTGCCGCGGTGGCGACCCACTTCACGGAGTTCACGCCCGACAAGGACGCGCGCCCGTCCCGCCGCAGCGAGGTCCTCGTCACGTACGACCGTCACGACCTGTACCTCGCGTTCATCGCCTGCGACGACCCATCCACGATCCGCGCCACGCTCACCGACCGCGACCAGGTGACCGGCGACGACGTGGTCGGTGTCATTGTCGATACGTATGGCAACGACACGTGGGCCTATGAGTTGTACGCGAACCCGCTCGGCGTGCAGGCCGACTGGCGGCGCGTGGGCTCGGTGAAGGACAGCACGTTCGACATGGTCTACCACACCGCGGGGCGCATCACGCCGTCGGGCTATCAGGTGGAGATGGCGATCCCGTTCGCGAGTCTGCGGTTCCCGGACGCGAAGGAGCAGCGGTGGCGGGTCAACTTCGTGCGGAAGCGCCCGCGCAGCAGCTACGAGGAGTACAGCTGGTCGGCGCTCGACATCCACGATCCGTGCCTCCTCTGCCGGTCGGGAACCCTGGCCGGCATCCAGAACATCCAACCCGGAGGCGCCCTGGAGGCGCTCCCATCGGTGGTGATGTCGAGTGCCTCGCACCTGCGGAATGCTTCCGATCCGACGTCGGGTTTCGTGGGCGGCGGGGCGAAGGCGAGCCTCGGGCTAGGACTCCAGTACTCGTTCCCGCGCGGGCTCACCGCCCAGCTTGCGATCAATCCCGACTTCAGCCAGGTGGAGTCCGACGCCGCTCAGATTTCGGTCGACACCACCTTCGCCCTCTTCTTCCCGGAAAAGCGGCCGTTCTTCCAGGAAGGGGCCGACCTGTATCAGACCCCCATTCAGGCCGTCTACACGCGGACCGTGAACGACCCGCAGGTCGCGGCCAAGCTCATCATGCGCTCGGGCGGCACCAGCATCAGCTATCTGGGCGCGCGCGACCAGCACTCGCCCATCCTGCTGCCGTTCGAGGAGGGGAGCTTCGTCGGTCAGATGGGGCGAAGCTTCACCAATATCCTGCGCGTGCAGCAGGATTTCGCCCAGGATTCGCACGTGGGCGCAACCGTCACCGACCGCCGGCTGGAGGGCGGACCGGGAGAGAACTCCGTGGTGGGGCCCGACCTCCAACTCCATCTCGGGGCGCACGGGACGTTCCAGTACCAGTTCCTGGCCAGCCATACGCGCGAGCCGAACGCGGCCGGGCCCACGGCCGTGTTGGCCGGGCAGACCTTCGACGGCGGCGCGCACACCGCCATCTTCGACGGCGAATCCTACTGGGGCTACGCCCAGTACGCCCGGCTCGCCGAGGACTCGCGATACTGGCAGCTCCACCTCCAGTACGAGGCCTACAGTCCCACCTTCCGGGCCGAGAACGGCTTCGTGCCGCAGAACGACCAGCGGCGGGTGTTCGTGAGCCCGCACGTCACGGTCTATCCGCTCAACGGATGGCTGAATCAGGTGGATGCGGACGTGGCGCTGGTGAAGACGTGGAACTTCGCGGGCCTCCGGAAGGACGAATA
This sequence comes from Gemmatimonadaceae bacterium, assembly GCA_046706905.1. GTDB lineage: Bacteria > Gemmatimonadota > Gemmatimonadetes > Gemmatimonadales > Gemmatimonadaceae > JAGWRI01. Next base: position 7,391 of record JBJKPA010000205.1, on the reverse strand, counting down.
CATCCAGCCCTACGTGGAGGCCCAGCTCATCGGCCAGAGCCGGATCAAGCTCTCCTACTTCCGCGGGAACGAGCGCTTTCTGGGGACGGACCTGCGCGGGATCGGCAGCTGGGAGGCGGACCTGTCGACGAGCTTCGCGCGCCAACTCTCGCTGGGCACCAACGTGCGGTGGGGCAAGTTCGCGGCCAGGAACGTGGTGCCGCCCGTCGTGGGCGACGGATCGGATGTGCAGTTCTATGCCACGGTGAAGCCGATTCCGCGGCTGGTGCTCGCGCCCACGTTCGAGTACTCCACGCTGCACCGGGCGACGGGCGAGACGCTGTACAACGGCTGGATCTTCCGTTCGAGGAACAGCCTGCAGTTCACGCGGAATTTCTTCCTCCGGCTCATCGTCCAGTACGACGACTTCGCCAGGCAGATGGACGTCGAGCCGCTTCTCACCTATCGGATCAATCCCTTCACGCTGTTCTACGTCGGGTCGAGCCTCGGCTACCACGACTACGGGCCACAGGTACCTGGTTCACCGGTCGAAACCGGGCTGCTCCCCAACACGCGCCAGTATTTCGCGAAGTTCCAGTATCTGCTGCAGCATTGATCGGGCGCCCCCTTTCCACCCTGCCTGTTCAACGCGGTCCGAATGATGTGATCATGACCGGACGGTAGGGCACCGTCGTCTCGTCCGTAACCGCGCCCCGGCGCTCGCAGAGTCCCGCCGCCGACCGCCGGCTTTCGTCAGGCCAGACCTGGGTTCAAATTCCTATCCGCCCTGGTACTCGGGATGATCGCGCCGGGCGATGCATGGCGGCGTACCATAATCAGCCGGAGAGTCGGTCATGAACGAAAGGGTGTTGATTCTCGGCGCTGGCGGTTTCGTAGGGACAGCGTTGACGAGACGATTGCTGTCTGATGGCCACACCGTTCATCGCCTGCTGAGGACACCCGCTGTATCGTCAGGACCTCGTGATCTCGTGCATATCGGAAGCCTGGACGATGCCGACTTGTTGCGGGACATCCTGCCTGACTGCAATGCAGTAATCCACGTGGCGTCGTCCAGCACACCCGGCAGCACGATGAATCGCCCGGCAGCGGAGGGAGAACTCAATCTGTTGCCGACGCTGCGGTTTCTTGAAGTGATGCAGGACTTCGATCACGCCAGACTCGTTGTCGTGTCTTCCGGGGGAACTCTGTACGGCAATCCTACGAAGGCATCCGTCGCTGAAACCGAGCCTTTGGCGACCCTATCCTACCATGGGGCCGGCAAGCTTGCCTGCGAGGCATTTCTGCACGCATTTCACCATCAGACCGGGTGCGGCGTCACCGTTTTGCGACCCTCCAATGTGTATGGGCCCGGGCAGCCGCTGCGCGATGGTTTTGGTCTGATCCGAACCATGCTCGGGCATGCACGGCGAAACAGCACGATGGACATCTGGGGGGATGGCAGTTCAGCACGGGATTTTCTCTACATCGACGATATGGTCGAGGCATGCTGCGACGTGCTGAGAAACGGCAGTGATACCTGGCGTGTCTTCAACGTGGGGACAGGTGAAGGTCATACCATCAGCCAGATCATGCGAATGGTCGAAGAAGTTGCCGGCACCCCGGTAGCAGCCGCCTACCATCCGCCGCGTCCCGGTGATGTACGCCGCGTTGTGCTCGATTGCCTGAAACTGCGGTCCGAACTGGGGTGGAGCCCGGCCGTGCCGCTGCGCGATGGTATCAACCGCACGTGGCGGTGGTTGGAGAGCCAGCCGCTGTGAGTCCACTTCCTCGTTGCCGTTCGATCTACACCGCCGGCCAGCGTCATTGGCATCGCGCGTAGGCCGGGCTCGGTTCAGCGCTGGACCGCCCGGAATTGCAGCAGACCGCTCGCGGCCACGTTCTCCCGCTCCGACTTCTGCTCCCAATCGAGGCACACCCAGTTGTGGTGCATGTCCCAGCCGTGTTGGGCGCACTCGGTCTTGTATACGGTCTTCGAGATCGTCGCCGAATACGTGGTCTTGGACAGCGGATACCGCCGATCGATCTCGACGTCGAAATCGGGACACGCGAGCTCGAGCACCGTCGGATTATTCTCCGCGCCGAAGATCGGCGGGCGGCAGGTGACGTCCTGCGACTGGACGGCGAAGGAGTCGGGCAGGATCTGCAGCACGCCGGCGACCGTGCGGCTGCCGTCCGCGGTCGGCCCCGACAGATCCGCCTGGAAGGAGTACCGGCCCACCAGATCACGCACCGGCGCGATCGACGGCTGGGCTCGCTGGCAGGCCGCCACGACGGCGGCCGCGGCGGCGAGCGTGAGGTGCCTTGCCATCGTGCTCATGGCGCCCTCCGATGAGAAACGAGGAGACACGACCCTCGATCGCGCCAATATGCGATTCCCGGTATCGGCGGCAAGCCTCGTCGCTGCAGCCCATACACGGCGGGGAGATCACTTGCACGCGTGAAGCGTCGTCCTCCCCGTCTGACCCCCCAGGCAGTACCGCTGCAGATCGGCGCCGGCGAACACCGGACCCGAGTAATACTTCTTCACCCCCGCCACGTACGCCGCCGGATCGCGGGGAGAATAGTGGTGCAGGATCACCGCCTTGGCCCCCGCCCGCGTGGCCATCTGTCCGATCTCCTGCTCGTCGAGATGCTCGTGCGTGAAGTGCCCGGCCAGGATCCTCGTCCGATCCGCCGACCAGTGATTCCGCGCGCCGGCGGCCTCGATGTTCTTCGCCACACGCGTGCTGTCGGCAACGGTCGCTTCGGTGATCAACACGTCCGCCCCCTTGGCCAGCGCGGTCACGGCATCGTCCGGCCCCGTATCGCCCGTGAGCACGATGACGCCGTACGGCGTTTCGAAGCGAAGCGCGAAGGACTTCATCCGGGCCCGGTATCGTGCAGGCATCAGCGCGTAGTGCGCGTTCTCGGCGGCCACGACGCGGATCTCGTCGTCCTGATAGACCACGCCGTCGTGCGAGAACTCGTGCGCCACGAAGTGCGCGTCGTCGGCGGTCCAGGGCAGTCCCTCCGCCTTGAAGATTCCATACGGAATGCCGACGAACCTGAGCGCGGCGTCGAGCAGCGAGTCGGTCTCGGGCGGGCCGTAGATGCTGATCGTGGGATGCACGGTGCCGCGGCCCAGGTCGAAGAAGTCATTGGAGATGAAATCCGCCAGGCCGAGCGCGTGATCCGGGTGCAGGTGGGTGAAGAAGACCGTGTGGATGGTCGGCGACGGAATGCCCGCGCGCACGAGGCGCCGGATGGTGCCGATGCCGCAATCGATGAGATACGGCCGGCCGTCCACGATGAGCACGCTGGCCGGTTCGGAACGGTCCACCTCGATGGGCGGCCCGTCGTTCGTGCCCAGCAGCACGATCTGCACGCCCTTTGGTGCCATCGCGGCCCGGCCGCGCTGCGCCGCGCTCGCGCGCGGCACGGCCGGCAGAATCAGGAGCGCGAGGGCGATGAGCAGGAATCTCCTCATGGTATCACCTATCTCATCCGCTTCGGGCCGAAGAGGGATGCGCGGCCGGGGGTGTGCCAAGATACGGCCGCCAGTAGCCGTCGGAAACCTTCGCGGTCGATGCTGCCTCGGGCCGCCGGACCCCGATCGGCTCGTTCAGCTCCTTCGTCATCTCCACCATCGTCCGCCGGAACCCCGCGGCCGCGAACATCCGCTGCGCGGCCTCGTTCCGGTCCGCCGTGGAGATCACGATCTGCGCCGCGCCGCGCGCACCAAGCGCGGCCACGGTCGCCTCCAGCAACGCCCGGCCGACACCACGCCCGCGGTGCGCCGGATGGACGATCAGATCGTACCCCACGCCGGCCGGCCCGCGAAGCGCCATGTAGTCCGGCCCCTCGATGCCGGCGTACGTATAGCCCACGACCTCGCCGTCGCGCTCGGCCACGAGTACGACGACGTCCGGATCGGCGAGCTGAGCGCCCAGGAAGTCGGCGTACAGCGCCTCGGTCAGCGGCGTCGGCGCGATGAAGCGCGCGCCGTCGAGATCGTGGTGCATCCGCACGAGTAGCGCGCCGAGGTGCCCCAGGGCGGGAAGATCCGCGGCGGTGGCCGCGCGCACAACCGTGCTCGACGCACGGACATCGCCCACGGTCGTCACATCCGGTACCCGGGCTTCTTGTAAAGCCGATCGCCTGCTTCGACGATGTCCGGCCGGTACACCTTGGCGGCCCAGTCGCTGGACTCGACCTCTTCCATGGCGACCGAAACCGATTCCTCGCCGTAGCCCAGGACCTGCATGACGTCGGCGGTGATCTTCTCCGCCAGCTGCTGCTTCTGCTGCTCCGACTTCCCCGGCCAGAGCTTCACGATGACGTGCGGCATCTGCGCTCACTCCCTGATTGCGTTTCGTTCCATTTCACCCGCGCGGCGACACCCGCACCGTCGCCGCGCGCGCCCGCCTGCCGACCATCGGCGGCAGGTACTCGCTGCTCGCGTACTTGGCGCGGTACGCGTCGTCGATCCGATCGTTGATCGCGCCCTCCACCGGCTCGAAGGCGACCTCCTTCGTCATGCCCGCCACCGAGACGCGCCCCGCCCGCTGGCGCATGGCGGCCTTGTACCACCTCGACCGCGTGCCGTTGTACGCGCGCACGTACAGCGCGCCGTCCACGACCACCGACCAGATCCAGGTCGGCGTACCGTACGTCTTCCCATCGTCGCGGAAGGGCGCGATGTGCAGATCGTCGGCGGCGGCGATCTTCGCCAGCTCCGTCGGAGTCCAGTCAGCCATGGCGCACCCCTACGGCTCGAGCAGCGCCTTGATCGCGCGCCGCTCGTCCATGGCCTTGTACCCCTCGGCCACCTGATCCAGCGGCAGCGTCAGGTCGAACACCTTGCCCGGGTTCATCTTCCCCTTCCACACGCGGTCGATGAGGTCGGGCAGATAGCGCCGCACCGGCGCCGGTCCGCCATGCAGATGCACGTGCCGGTAGAACAGATCGCCCATGTTCAGCTCGACGCCGTGCGGCACGCCGACGTAGCTCGTGTACCCGCCGGGCCGCGTCGCATCGAGCGCCTGCTGCATCGCGCCCGGCGTGCCCACGCACTCGAGCACCGAGTCGGCCCCGACGCCCCTGGTGAGCTCCTTGATCCGCGCGACGCCCTCGTCGCCGCGCTCGGCCACGATGTCCGTCGCGCCGAACTCGCGCGCCAGCTTCTGCCGGCTCTCGTGGCGGCTCATCGCGATGATGCGCTCGGCGCCCATCTGCTTCGCCGAGAGCACGCCGAGCAGTCCGACCGCTCCGTCACCCACGACGACCACCGTCGAGCCCGGTTGGACGTTCGCCGCGTCGGCCGCGAACCAGCCGGTGCCCAGCACGTCGGACGTTGCCAGCAGACTCGGGATCATCTCGGGTGCCGGAATGTCCGGCGTCGCGACGAGCGTGCCGTCGGCGAGCGGGACGCGGAGATACGGCGCCTGCGCGCCGATCACCAGCGCCCGGTGTTCGCACGACGACTGATACCCGTGCCCACAGTGCGGGCAGGTGTTGTCGGACGCGAAGAAGGAGCCGATCACGAACTGCCCCTTCCTGATCGACTTCACGGCGCTCCCGACCTCTTCGACGATGCCGCAGTACTCGTGTCCCATCGGCACGGGCTCGTCGATCGGATTGGCTCCGCGGTAGGGCCAGAGATCGGAGCCGCATACGCAGGCGCGCGCGATGCGGATGATCGCGTCGGTGGGCTCGACGATCGTGGGGTCCGGGCGGTCCTCGAACCGCACGTCGCGCGGTCCGTACATCATGGTTGCTTTCATGGTCGTCCGGTTCCTCAGCGGGTGTTGCCGGTGTACTGCGCGTCGGTCACGTGCTCCATCCAGTCCACCGCCTTGCCGTTCAGCGCTTCCTGGATGGCGATGTGCGTCATCCCCGTCTTCGCCGACGCGCCGTGCCAGTGCTTTTCGCCGGGCGCGAACAGCACGACGTCGCCCGGCCGGATCTCCTCGACGGGCCCGCCCTCGCGCTGCACCAGCCCGAGGCCGGCCGTGACGACCAGCGTCTGGCCCAGCGGATGGGTGTGCCACGCCGTGCGCGCGCCGGGCTCGAAGGTCACGCTCGCGCCCGCGACCCGCGCCGGCGCCTCGCGCTGGAAGAGCGGGTCCACCCGCACCGATCCCGTGAACCAATCCCCGGGCCCCTTGGCCGACGGCTGTGTCCCGACTCGTGTGATCTCCATGGTCGTTCCTCTCGGTTGAAGCGTTCTGGTACGCAATCAAACCGGGGCGGGGCGTGCGATCTACTTGACACTGGTTAATGAATAGTGAAGTATTTCTTCACAATGGCCGAAGACCTGAACGCGATGTCGGTGCTCGTCGCCGTCGCCGAGGCGAAGAGCTTCCGTGGCGCCGGCGAGCGGTTGGGCGTGAGCACGTCGGCGGTGAGCCAGGCGTTGCGCCGGCTCGAGGAGCGGCTGGGCGTCGTGCTGGCCCAGCGCACCACGCGCAGCGTACGCCTCACCGAGGCGGGCGAGCGCCTCTACGCGGCCGTGCGTCCGGCGCTCGAGGAGGTGCGTACCGCCGTGGCGGCGGTGAGCGAGCTGAGCGCCGAGCCGGGCGGGACGTTGCGGATCGTCGTGGCCACGGGGGCGGAGGATTTTCTGCGGGGTCCCGAGCTGGCCGGCTTTCTGGCCGCCCGGCCCGGCGTGCGGCTCGACGTCACGCTGAGCAACGCGGTCCGCGACATCGTGGCCGGCGGCTACGACGCGGGGATCCAGCTCGGCGAGGTGATCGACCGGGACATGATCGCCGTGCCGGTGACCGGGCAGACGCGGCTCGTCGTGGTCGGCGCGCCGTCGTACTTCAAGCGGCACCCGAAGCCGCGGCATCCGCGCGAACTCGTGCAGCACCAGGTCATCAACTGGCACGGGACGCCCGAGGAGCGTCCCTACCGTTGGGAGTTCACGGAGAACGGGAAGGATTTCGCGGTCGCCGTCGGCGAGCGAGTGCTGACGACCGATGCGGCGCTGATGATCCATCTCGCGCGCGCGGGCATCGGCATCACGATGGCGTACGAGGGCCAGGTGCGCGACGCGATCGCGCGGCGCGAGCTGGTGCCGGTGCTCGAGGAGTTCTCGACCCCGTTCCCGGGGTTCTACCTGTACTATCCGCAGCGGCGGCAGGCGTCGCCGGCGCTGCGGGCGCTGGTGGACTACCTGCGGCGGAAGCGGCAGGGGGCGCGTACGAAGGCCGAGCGTCGCCGGGCTCCGCGCCGCGAGATATAATCTCCGAAGTCACGGCAGGCGGCCTGCGTCCGCCCATTGCCGGAGCTGCCGAGCACCCTCACCTCGTCCGCCATCGCGGGTATCCGTCTGGAGGTTCCGATGAAGCGCATCGCCACTCTCACCGCGACCGCGATCGCCCTCGCCCTCGCCGCCGCGCCCACTCCCG
>JBJKPA010000204.1:0-4593 GCA_046706905.1 Gemmatimonadaceae bacterium | reverse complement strand
TCGCGCTGTCCGACGACTACTTCGTCTCGCGCAAGCTCTACCCGAACGTGGACTTCTACACCGGGCTGATCTACCGCTCGATGGCCTTCCCGACGGACTTCTTCACCGTGCTGTTCGCGGTGGCGCGAACGGCGGGCTGGCTGGCGCAGTGGGAAGAGATGCTGAACGACAAGGAGCAGAAGATCGCTCGGCCGCGGCAGATCTACATCGGGCCCGGAGAGCGGGCGTACAAGAGCAAGATCAAGTAACGGCGGGATACGGCGAGAACGGCAACCGAAGGCAGAAAGCCGGTAGCCGTCAGCCGTGAGTCGTGAGCAAGAAGAGCACAAGGGACGGCCCTCTACTCATCCGGGTAGAGGGCCGTCCCTTCGTAGTGGCCAGCGGCTCACGGCTAACAGCTCAGAGCCTTCCGCCTTCGGTTGGGGTGGCGGCGGGGTTCTGCGCCGCGATCGCCTGCACCTCGAGCATGCACCCGGACTTGAGCTCCGGCACCGGCACGATCGCCCGGGCAGGCCGGTGGTCGCCGAGCATGCGCGCGAAGACCGCGTTCACGCCCGCCCAGTGATCGCGCCCGGTGACGAACACGGTGACCGAGAGGAGCCGGTCGAGCCCGCTGTCGGCCGCGCGGAGCACGGCCTCGACGTTCAGGAGCACGCGCTCGGTCTGCGCCGCGATGTCGCCGGCGCCCACGACCCGGCCGGTGGCCGGGTCGAGCGGAAGCTGCCCGGCGACGTAGACGAGGCCGTTGTGGACGATGCCCTGGGAGTAGTGCCCGGCCGGAGTCGGAGCCGCGGATGTCGTGATGGGATTCATGGGACGGTAGGACAGTAGGACGGTAGGACAGTTGGACGGTAAGAACGACGCGAAACCGCGCAAATGCAAGAGCGTGGTTTCACCGACGAACCGTCCTACCGTCCTACTGTCTTACCGCCTCAGTATGAGGCTACAACACGTCACCGCGCCCTCTGCCTTGGCCAGTTCCGACGCCGGGACGGTGAGCGGATTGAGGCCGCGGCGTTCGAGCCGCTCCAGCGTCCGCGGAAACTCGGCCGGATAGATCAGCGCCTCGCCCACGCGCAGGATGTTGGCCCCGTCGGGCTCGAAGGGATGGACGTCCAGCAGCTCGAGGCCGCGGAACGACCCGGCCCGGGTCCAGGCGCGATTGATGAGCAGACGCGTATCGTCCACCGCGGTGACGGCCGACTTGAGGTGCAGGCAGCCGAGCACCGGCACCGGCTCCACGGTGTAGGCGAAGGGGCCGAGCAGCGCGGCCAGCTGGGCGATGCCCTCGTCGTTGGTGCGCGACGAGCGGCCCACGAACACGCGCCGCCCCACGACGAGCACGTCGCCGCCGTCCAGGGTGGCCGGCGGCTGGAGGCAGAGGAGCGGGCGGTGCCGCATCAGCGCCGTCTCCACCGCGGGCAGCTCCGGCCGCCGCGACTCCGCGCCGGGCCGGGTGATCACCGCGACCTCCTGCAACACGATCGCGGTGTCCTCGACGAACACGGCGTCGGGGAGGTCGTCGGCCCGTTCGACGTGCTCGACGGTGCACCCCGCGGTGCGCAGCGCGTCCTCGTACACCGCGTGCTGCGCCCGCGCCACCTCCGCGTCGATCGGCTGCCGCGCGCGGTGCGTGAGCTCGCAGCGCACGATCGCGTCGCTCACCGCCCGCGTGAGGGCGACGAAGACGGGATCGGCGGCGGCGTGGGAGGACGCGGACATGGCGCGATCAGGGCCCCGGCGCGCCGACGCGGGGCCGGTGCTCGCGCGACGAGACGAGCAGCATGTCGGCGATGCGCCAGGCGCCGTCGGGCCGCGTGTCGAGCGAGACGGCCACCGTGTGGCCGCACGTCGGCCCGCACTGCCAGTCCACGAACACGAGCGCCCGGTTGCGCCGGGCGTTGAACCCGATGGGCGAGAACCACACGAACCCTGCCGCCCCGCCGTGCGCCGCCTTGAACGCCGTCCAATTCGCGGTGTCGGGGTGCGCGGCGACGAACGCGGCCGAGTCGGGCGTCACGGTCTGGAGCAGCCGCTGCCCCTCGGCCACGCCGGCGAGCGTCGTGCGGACGCCGATCCGGGCGAGCAGATCGTGCCGCTCGGCGAGCGCCGAGGAGGTGTCGCCGTCGGCCCACCAGAGCGGATCGAGTCCCCAGCGTGTGAGCAGCGGGCGGCAGGGCTGCGCGAGGCACGTCGTGTCGAGCGGAGTCGAGACGATCCCCACCGAGCGCCCGGTGGTGCTGACGTACACCGACTCGGCCACGAAGCGGTAGATCGCCGTCTCGACGGCATTCGCGGCGCGCGCAGGCGCCACGGCGGTATTCGGATGTCGGACGCAGCCGGCGGCGAGCGCGGCGGCCGCGACGAGCAGGCCCGGCAGACGGGGCCAACGGCGGGTGGTCATGTCCCTACGCTACGCCCCGCCGCCGAGCGCGAAAGCGCCCGGAGATTAATTGAAGATGACGATTTGCTTACGCCCGGATGCGCCGTCCGATCTGCTCGGCGAGTCCCATGGCGGCGAGGCCGACGAGGAGATGCACGACGCGCACGATCCAGTGGAGGTTGCCGACCATCAGCGCCTTCTGCGTCATGCCGAGTGCCAGCACGATCACGCCGCCGATGAGCGCCATCACGACGAGGTCGGCGCCGGCCTTCGACGCGAAGCCGAGGATCGCCAGGACCCAGAGGCCGAGCACGAAGATGCCGCCGATGGCCATGTGCAGGGGCTCGAGGTTGGTCGCGTGTCCGGTCCAGAAGATGATGCCGAGGACGAGGAGCGCGAGGAAGCAGAGGCGGAGGAGCATCTGCGTGATGGTCGTGGCGGTGCGCATGCGATTTCTCCGGAAGGCAACGGAATCGGCCGACGATCCGGCTGTCGGATGCTTCGGATGGTATTGAAGTACGCGTCGAAAGTCGAGGCGAGCGGCGGCCGCCTCACGCTCCCGGCTTGGGCCCGAACATCTGCTGCAGGGCCTTCCAGACGAGCGCGTACGTGGTGTAGGCGACGAACAGCGAACAGATCACGATGAGCAGCACGACCTCGAGGGCGACGCGCAGGTTGAGCATCTGCGCCCAGTCCCCGGCGAGGTAGCCGCGGCCCACGAGGATCACGATGCTGAGCGAGAGCAGCCAGCGCGCCATCCGCAGCCCGCCGCGCACGGCGTAGCGCTTGCGCCCCATGGCCTGCGCCAGCTCGTACTCCCTGGGGGTGAGCCGGGGGTTCGGCGAGATGAAGTCGCGGAGGCTCATGACGGACGTCCCGAAGGCCGGCGGTTCACTTCCAGGCGCCGAGGAGCCGCCGCACCAGCACGATCTGGCCGACGTGATACGCAGTGTGGTCCACGGTGATCACGACCTCGCGGATGTTGGTCTGCCCGCTGCCCCACGGGACCTTGGCGAAGAGGTCGAACCCGGGATCGAGCACGAGCCGCCTGAACGCGTCCACGTCCTCGTGGTACTGCGCGATGCTCTTCTTCCAGGCGGCGGGCGACGGCGGGGCGGGCGTGGCCGGCCAGTAGTCGTCGGGCCACCGCTTCTCCTCGTACTCCGGGTCGCGCGCGAAGTCGAGGATGTCGCGCTGGGCGAGGCGGATGTGCTCGACCAGCTCCCACACCGAGTGCGGGGCGCGCGGCGGCCGCTTGCCGCGGAGCGCGGCCGGCAGGCCGTCGATGGCCGCGTCGAAGCGCGCGTGTGCCTCCTGCCAGTCGAAGGTGCGGGCGAGAAACTCGCGAAGTGGATCGCTCATGACGGGGCCTCCGGATTCGTCCTGCCGCGGGCCCGCCGGGTGCGGCGGTGCCGTTCTTCCCAAACGTAGCCCACCACGAGCCCGAGCGTGGCCCCCACGACGCCGTAGGCCAGCGCGCCGACCAGCACCGACAGCTCGAAGTCGAGCAGCCCGCGCGTGGCCTGGTGCCGGCGCATCCCGGCGAACAGCAGGATCCACGACTGCACCCCCCACCAGAGCGCCCCGGCCACGCCGCCCAGCACCGCGCCCCCCTGCGTGAGCGCCTGCCGCCGCGGCTGGTAGAAGCCGTTCTCCAGCGTGCCGAACTCGAGCTGCTTCTCGGTGCGCTCGTCGCTCCGCCCCCAACCCGAGCGCAGGATCACGAACCCGGCCAGTGCGGCGACGACGGCGACCCACAGGGCCGCGGTGTGCCTGGCCACGACGATCGCGTGCCGCGTCTCCTGCAGCCGGAGGACGACGACGAGGAAGACGAGGATGCCGAGCATGGCCCACTGTCCGAAGGTGGGCCGGGCGCGGCGGCGGGGGGAATCGGGCGCGGTCATTACGGGTGTTACGCGCCGGCGGGCAAAGCGTTCAGCGCCACCTCCAGCGACCGCGTGCTCTCGGGGCCGGCCAGCTCCTCCAGGGTGCGGTGCATCTTCCGCCGCCAGTTGGGATACCGATCGTTGGTCGTGCCCGGGATGTTCACGGGGTCGGTCTCGAGCGCCAGGTCGTCGAGCGCGATGCCGACCAGCTCGGCGGGGGTGCGGCCGAGGAAGGCGTGCACGGCCCGCACGAAGCCCGCGGCGTCGGAGATCGCCGCGCCCTCGGCCACGCGGCGCACCAGCGCCTCGCGCGCGCGGCGCTGG
>JBJKPA010000203.1:0-6275 GCA_046706905.1 Gemmatimonadaceae bacterium | reverse complement strand
GCGGCATTCCTCGCCGCGCGGCGGGGGATCGCCGTGACGGGCACGGCACGCGACCGCGGGCGCGACTTCCGGCGCGCCGGAGCCCTTCTCGCCCACGTGGCGGGTGCCGTGCTCGCCATCGGGCTGGCCGGAAGTCTCTTCGCCACCCGGCACGAGTTGTCGCTGCGCACGGGGCAGGACGCGCGGCTGGCCGATCCCTTCGGCGGCGTCTGGCGCTTCGTGAGCCAGGGCGTGTCGCAGGCCGGCGCGCCGGACCACGACGTGCTCGCCGCCTCCCTCGTGGCGTCGCGGAACGGGAAGCCGGAGGGGCTCGTGGTGGCCGAGCGGCTCCAGTATCTCGACGCACAGGGGGACTCGATCTTCGCGCCGGTGGAGCACGCCGGCGTGCGCAGCTCGCCGTTGCTCGAGTTACGCTCCCGCCTGATGAACACGGACGGCGATCGGGCCGGCCTGCGCATCACCTTCGTGCCGCTGGCGCTGTGGATCTGGATCGGGGGCGCGGCGCTGGTGCTGAGCGGCGTCGTGTCGCTCTGGCCGCAGGTGAGTGCGGGAGACGCGCCGTGATCGGCGCCCTCGTCACGGGCACGGTGCTGGCGCTCGTCGCCATGGGGATCGTGCTCTATCCGCTCTTCTTCCCGGGCGACGAACACCCGGCGGCGCCGGAGGGGGCGCGCTGCGCGCGGTGCGGCGGTGCGCTCATGGCCCGCGCCCGCTACTGCGCCTGGTGCGGGGCCGCGGTGCCTCCGGACCGCACGGCGTGAGGAAGCCCCGGCGCGCGTGGCGCGCCGGGGCCTGCTGACGGACTGCGGGAGGCGTTCAGCTGCCTTTCTTCGTCGAGTCGGACTTGGCCTTGGTCTTGGCGCGGGCCCGGTGCGTCTTGCCGGCGGCCTTGTGCTCCATCTTCTCGGCCTTGGCCACGGTCTTCGCGCCCTTGGCTTCGGTCTTGGCACCCTTGGCTTCCATCTTCTCGCCCTTGGCCATGGTCTTGGCGCCCTTGGCCTCGGTCTTCGCGGCCGACTTGGCCACGCGGTGGTGGGTCCTGGTCACGGCCGGCTTCGCCTTGGTCGTGTCCTGTGTCGTCTGCGCGTGGACGGTCGTGGCCAGGGAGCACACGAGCGCCATCGCGAGCCAACGCATGCGAATCATTACTGCCTCCTCATAGGGGGGTCGGGTCCGTCAGCGCCCACCGGGATGGTCGAGCGCCGTTGCAGGCCGCGGGGCGTCAAGACGTCGCGGCGTTTTGTTCCGACAAAGACCCGCCCCTGGTTCGCGCCGTCACCGGGCTCCATTGCTTGGGAGCCGACCGGTATGGCGGGGGCGCGAGGCGCTCAGCGCTCGACCGCGGACAGCCGCGTCAGCGCGATCCGGATGGGCACCAATGTACAGGCCAGACACAGAACGGCCGCGCCCCCGAACCCCAGCCACAGCTCCCACGCATTGGGCGACCGGTTGGCCATCCGCGCCAGCAGGTACTCGTAGACCGGGCGCGCCTCGAGGATGATCACCCCGCCGATCATCGCCACCGAGGCCATCATGAACAGCAGTCCGCCGAACGACGTCGGGATCTGCGCGGCGTTCTCGGTCTCGAACTGCGGGAACATCGTGCCGAAGCCGAGCGCGAGCCCCGCCACCGCGAACGTCATGAACGCGATCGTCAGCACCGACACGGCGAACATGAACGGCGTGACGTCGAGCAGGGAGTCGGTCACCGCGACGATGATCAGCGCCAGCACGAGCAGCGGCAGCGTGCCGACCCAGAACTTGGCCCACAGCAGGTCGCGCACCTCCATCGGGCTGGACCGCAGCAGCCAGAGCGTCCGTCCCTCGAGGCTCACCGCGGGGAAGATGAAACGCGCCGCGATCGACGCCAGCACGAACCCCGCCAGCACGAGGTTCAGGAAGGGCACGATGTTGATGAGGAAGAACGTCATCCCGTCGCCGCGCAGCGGCAGGTACTTGATGTTGAACACGTACACCACCACGAGCACGCCGAGCAGGATGAGCTGCGACCACTGCGTGGTGTCGCGGAAGAACAGGCGCAGCTCCTTGAGCACCAGCTCGCGCTTGAGCACCGACAGCGGGCGGAACACCATCGCCCCGATCCGCCGCAGCATCCGGCCGCGCACCCAGTGCGCGCCGCTCTCCTGCGCCTTGCTGAACCCCTTGAGGTAGAAGGCGCGGTGCAGCATCGCGCCCACCACCACGGCGGCGGCCGCCGAGGTCCACAGCAGGTAGAAGGGCAGGTACTCCAGCCGGTACTGCAGCCAGCTCATCACCCCGCGCGCCGCCCACTCGCTGGGAAAGAGCGGCGACGTCGGCGTCCGCAGCACGGTCACGAAGTCCACCAGCGACCGGAATCCCTCGGGACGCGCCAGCCGTTCCGGCCGCACGATGCGGAACAGGAGCACGATCCCGCCGGCGGCGATCACCGCGATCACGCTCAGGATGTCCCGCGTGCGGCGCGCCGGAAAGACGTTCACGAGCAGCAGCGTGATCGCCGACCCGAGCACCGCCGGGATGACCAGCAGCGGCAGGAACACGGCCACGCTGACCACCGGGAACCACCACCCGCCCTGATACACGCGTCCGTAGGCCGCGAACATCGGGATGGCGAGCAGCGTCACCATCCAGCTCGAGTCCACCGTGGTCTCGAGCAGCTTGGCCAGGTAGAGCTTGAGCCAGTCCACGGGGCCCGACACGAGCAGGTCGAGATCGCGCGCCAGGAAGAAGCTCGACAGAGCGGTGATGATGTTCGAGAGGACGAGGATCGAGAAGAAGCCGATCAGGATCAGCCCGAGCAGCTTGCCGGCGAGCAGGGGCCCGATCTCCTCGACGCCGCGGAAGTAGCGGAGCAGCCGGTAGAGTACGAGGTACACGAACGCCCAGAACAGCGCGCCGAAGATCGCGAGCACGGCGAACCGCGCGCCGCGGCCGCGCTCGCCGGCCAGGAGCCGCGCCCGCGCCGTGAGCCACTTGGGCGCGAGCAGGTGGAGCAGCGAGGGATCGGCCACGCCCGGGCGGACCGCCGCGGCGCTCCCGTCAGGCATTCAGCACCTCGATCAGCTCGCGCGCCGCGTTCTCGCCGGTGAGCTTGAGGAAGATCTCCTCCAGTCCCTCGGCCCCTCCCTCGGCGCTCTGGCGCAGCTCGGCCATCGTTCCACAGGCGCGGATCTTCCCGGCCTGGATGATCGCGATCCGGTCGCACAGCGCCTCGGCCACCTCGAGCGTGTGCGTGGACATCATGATCGTGTTGCCGCGGCGCGTGTACTCGCGGAACAGGTCCTTGAGGATGCGCGCCGCCTTGGGATCGAGTCCCACCATCGGCTCGTCCACCACGATCACCTCCGCCTTGTGCACGAACGCGCTCGAGATGATCAGCTTCTGCCGCATGCCGTGGCTGTAGCTCTCCACCAGCTCGTCCTGCCAGGCGTCGAGGTCGAACAGGGCGAGCAGCTCGCGCATGCGGTGCTCGACCTCCGGCCCCTCCTGGTCGTACAGGCCGGCCACGAACCGCATGAACTCGGCGCCGGTCAGCTTCTCGTAGATGAACGGCCGGTCGGGGATGAACCCCAGCTTCATCTTGGCCCCATTGGGATCCTTGGCGATGTCCAGCCCGCCGATCTCCACCGTCCCCGACGTGGGGCGCAGGATCCCGGCGATCATCCGCAACGTGGTCGTCTTGCCGGCGCCGTTGGGGCCGAGGAAGCCGAACAGCTCGCCACGCGGGACGTCCAGGTCGATGGCGTCCACCGCCGTGAAGCTGCCGTAGCGCTTGGTGAGGCTCTGGAGTCGGATCATAACGGAATACGAAAGGTGAAGTGGAACGGCGCGCGCCTCAGCGCGCCGCCGTCCCGCCGGTGGGCGACAGAACCTGGATGCGCAGCGCGCCGATGAGGTGCACCAGCTCCGCCTGGCGGGCCAGCCCGCCGACCACGAACCGGAGGTGCGCCGCGTCGGCCGGGAACTCGTCGAACGTGGGATCCACCGCGACCCACCGGCCGAGCCACACCTCGGGCCACGCGTGGTAGTAGAACTTGCCGTTCACGTAGGTCAGCCCGGCCGCCGCCCGGGCCGGAATCCCCGCCGCACGCGCCAGCGCCAGATAGAGCTGCGTGTGCTCGTTGCAGTCCCCGCTCCGCGCGTGCAGCACGGCCAGCGCGTCGGGCACGCCGAAGGTGATCCGCGGCTTCAGCGAGTCGTACACCCACCGGTTGATCCGCTCCGCCACCACCCGCGGGTCGCGCTCCGTGCCGCGCAGCCGCGCGGCCAGCCGGCGAATCTCGCGATTGTTGGACTCCACCAGCGGCTCCGGCCGGAGGGCCGCCAGTACGTCCGGCGGGCGCCGCACGCCCATGAAGTAGCGCGGCGACAGGCTGTCCGGATTCTCGCGCACGATCGTCAGCGTGTCGCCGCGCAGCGTCTGCCGCCCGCCGTTCAGGTCGTAGCCCGTCAGATCGGCCCCCAGCAGGCGCACCTCGAGCCGCGGCAGCCGGCGGGTCGCCGTGACGTGGGCCGCGATCGCCGTCGTCTCCAGCACGTCCCGGTCGGCCGTGACCGGCCCCCCGCTGTCGGGGCTCGCCATCCGCCAGTTTTCATATGCGACTTCATACGGCCGCCGGATGAGCCGGAACCCCATCTGGTGCGTCTCGACGAGCCGGCCCTGCGCATCCACCCACCCGCCGGTCCCCGTCGTCCCCTCCGTCTCCAGCCGCCAGGCCTTGAGCGTATCGGGCGTCACCCCGCGCCACCGCTTCGTCGTCGAGTCGAGCACCGAGCTGTCGTTCACCACGAACGTCGTCTCGGCCCGCACCGCGATCCGTGCCTGCTTGGGCGCCATCGTCGTCGGGTCGAACACCGGCAGCACGTAGGACTTCCCGACCGACGGGTCCTCGCCCAGCGCCACGGCCAGCGGCACGAGCGTCGGCAGCAGCACCGGGCCCGCGATCCGCACCCGCTGCGAATCCGCCGTCTGCCCCGCGCCCGCCGTGATCGCGTACACGATCACCGAATCGCCGATCACGCGTCCGCCCGCCCGGAACGGCGCGCTGTCGGACTCCACGTCCACCTCGAACTGCCGCATGCGCAGTGTGCGCGACACCCGCACCGTGGTCCGCGCCTGGAGCCGGTGCACCGCGCCTCCCGCCGGCACGTCGGCCACCAGGTAGTCGGTCGCCGTGATCCCGTCGGTGACCGTGTCGATCGTGGATGACGCGAAGCCGATCTGCCGGTCCCCCTGGAGCACGGCGAAGAACACCGCGCCCGGCGTGACCCGCATCGCCGCCTCGGCCAGCCGCTCGACGTTCGGCTGGAAGTACTGCTGGCGGATGAGCGCCACCATTCCGCCCGCCCACAGGCCGAGCACGACCACCGCCGCGGTGCCGCGCCGGTTCACGGCGTCCCCCGGTGCAGCGCCCCCTGCCAGGCCGCTTCCTCGAACGGGTTCTCCACCAGCACCACGATGCGCTGCGGATGTGCCGCGTGCGCCAGATGCTGCCGCATGACCTCCACCATCACCGTCGCGCTCTCCTCCACGTCCAGGTTCCCCGCGCCGATCCCGAACGGCAGCACCGCCAACTCGCCGATCGCGAAGTCCGCCGCGCGCTGGAGCGCGCTGACCAGGGCCCGCCGCACCCCTTCGCGCGACGCCCGCTCCTCTGAACTCACGATCACGGCGTTGATCAGCAACTCGACGTTCAGATTTCCCGCCGCCGTGGCCACCGCCGCGCCCACCGGAAGCGGGTGCTGCAGCGGGGCCCGCTCCGTGACCGCGCTCCCCGCGGCGCGCTCCAGCCGCCGGAGCATGGGCGTCGTCGCACCGAGCATCGCGTCCACCGGCCAGGCGATCGCCTCGCCCTGGTAGAACGCCGGATCGTCGATGCGGACCTCGATCACGGCGTTCGCGCCTCGCGCGCCCGCCGGTACGCCTCCGTGGCCTCGTCGCGCCGCCCCAGGCGGTCGAGCACCACCCCCACCCCCTTCAGCGCCCGCCAGTTCGAGGGCTCCAACTCGGCCGCCCGTTCGTACGCCGTGAGCGCCGGCACCAGCTCGTCCACGTGGTTGTACGCTTCGCCCAGGTAGTACTGCACCGCCGCGTCCTCGGGCTCGAGCGACGCCGCCTGCCGCAGCGGCTCGATCGCCTCGCGCCACCGGGCCCGGCGGCAGGCCAGCACTCCGGTCGCCACCAGCACCCGCGGATCGTGCTCGGCCACCCGCGCCGCGCGCCGGAGATCGGCCGTCGCCCGGTCGAACCGTGACTGTTGCGCGTGGAGCGTCCC
>JBJKPA010000202.1:0-3092 GCA_046706905.1 Gemmatimonadaceae bacterium | reverse complement strand
TCCCGGGCGCGGCCGCGGAATGACGGCCCCCGCCCACACGCGCCGCCGACCGCCCGCCACAAGCTAAGCCGCCGCGCGGCGCGGGGCGGCGGCGACAACGCGCGTGAGGGCAGGCGCCGTCTCATGCGGGCCTGCGGCGCGTCTATGTCTGGAGCTGGATGACCGAGCCGAGGCCCAGCTGGGTGCCGCCCGGCGGGTTCTGCGCCGTCACCGTGCTGCCGCTCCCCGAGACCTGCGGCCGGAAACCGGCGGCCAGAATCTGCGCCTGGGCTGAGACGACGTTCTTGCCGACGACATCCGGCACGACCCCGGTGGGCTCGACGGGCGGGGTTGATCCGGGCGACCCGGAGGCGCCGGGCTCGAACGATCCCGGCGGGAAGCCGGATGGGACGGGGCTCGGCGAGGGCGCGGGCGTGCACGTCTGCGTAGGCGGGAACGGCGCGCCCCAGCTCTTGCCGTAAGGCTGGAAGTACGGGTTGTAGAAGTACGTGGTCCGCGTGCCGGCCTTGGATGCCACGCCCGGTCCCTTTTCGGCGCGCGCGATCCATGCCAGATCGGCCTGGTGCCAGTTGGGGAACGCCGTCTCGACGTTGCTCAGGTCGAGGAACCCCTTCGTGACCGGCGTGCCCTGGCAGCCGGGCTGCCAGAGGACATCCTTGCCGTTCTCCTCCACCACCTGCATGGGCACCTTCGTGTTGTCGGCCTGCGTGGGCTGCGTGCCCTCGATGAAGTTCTCGGTGAAGGTGTGCGTGGTGAACGGCCCCGGGAGCATCCCGCTCCATGCGTCGACCGAGCGCTGCACGATCCCGGACGGGACGGGGAAGTTGTCGATCGGCCAGTCCTTGGTCACCTGGGTCAGGAAGCCCTGCCAGACGAACGTCGGCACGTCGAAGGAGAGCAGCTTCCCGACCGGGCTGTTGTCCGAGTTGCCGTTCCAGGCCACCACGGCGAGGGCATAGGAGCCGGCCTGCCGTTCCTGTGCCGTGGGTGGCGCCGTGAAGCCCGCCGCGATCAGGTCTCCGGCGCTGTCGTTCGTGCCGGTCTTCAGCGCGGCCGGCCGGCGGTGACCGTTCGCGGCCATGATCCGGAACGCGCCCCAGTACGGGTTGAGGTTCGGGTCGGTGTTGCCGGCCAGGACGTTCCCGATGATGTAGGCCGCCTGGGGCGTGACCACCGGGGTGCCGGCGGGCGGTGTGTAGGGATTCACCACGTTCTGGCCCTGCGAGTCGAGCACCTGCAGGATGAACGTGCGGCCCGTGTACACGCCGTTGTTCGCCAGCGTCGAGTAGCCCTGGTCGAGGTCGGCGACGTGCACGACCTGAGTGCCCAGGGTCAGGGAGAGTCCCGCGGTGGGCTGGGTCGTCTGGAAGCGGAGCCCGAACTTCTCGGCCATCTGGAACACGTGGTCGACGCCGTTGTAGGCGAGGGCCTTGACGGCCGGAATGTTCAGGGAGAACTCCAGCGCCTGCCGCAGACGGACCGGCCCGCGTTCCAGCATGTCCGCGTCGTGTGGTTGGTAGCCCCCGCCGAAGTCGGTCGAGACATCCATGAACAGCGTCGCCGCCGTCATCGTGTGGTCGTTGATGCCCGTGACGTAGTTGAAGGGCTTGAACGACGACCCGATCTGCCGCCAGCCGTCGGAGAGCACGTCGAACTGCGGCTGGAACTGGGGCGTCGCGTCGGGCGAGTAGTAGTCCGCGCTGCCCTGGTACGCAAGCACCTCCCCGGTCTGGTAGTCCATCGCCATGAGCGCGCCGTTGTGGACGTTCTGCCCGACCAGGTTCTTCATCCACTGCTGGTACGGCAGGCCGATGGCCTTGGCCTCAGCCGCCGGGTTCTTCGACTGCGGCACGATCGTGGCCGCCTCGGTCCACTGCTGGGCGGCCAGCTGCATCGGGTAGTCGAGCGTCGTGATGACCTTCAACCCGCCCTTCTCCAGGCGCGGGCAGGTCGCCACGCCGGGGCCGCACAGCTCGTCCGCCAGCTGCTTCTGCACCTGGTAGTCGAACTGCGGTGCGATCCAGCGCTGGGGCTTCTGCGGGGCCAGGATCACCGGCGACTGCATCGCCGCCTCGTAGTCGGCCGCGGTGTACTGGCCCTTCGTCAGGACGGAGCGCGTTTCCATGAGCTGCAGGATGTAGTTGCGGCGCTGCACGATGGGCGCGGTGGCGGGCACGACCAGTTCGCCGTTCTTCTGCTTGACGGCGTTGCGGACCAGGTCGTAGTCGGTCGGTGATTGCGGGATGCCGGCGAGGATGGCCGCCTCCGCCAGGGTCATCTTGGAGAGGTCGGTGAGCCCGAAGTAGCTCTCGGCTGCGGCCTTGATGCCGTAGCTGTTGTTCCCGTAGAAGTTCGAGTTCAGGTAGTCGCGCATGATCTGTTCCTTCCCCTGGGTGCCGGGGAAGGCCTCGGTCAGGCGGATCGACTGAATGATCTCCTTGATCTTTCGCTCGACCTTCAGGTTCGGGTTCGCCACGAGCGCCGGGTCGAGCAGCCGATCGCGCACCAGCTGCTGCGTGATCGTGGACGCGCCGCGTTCCTGCCCCTGGAGGGTGTCGATCGCGGCCGAGACGATCCCGAGGGGATCGAAGCCGGCGTTCGTCCAGAACGTCTTGTCCTCGATCGAGGTCGTCGCGTCGATCATCACGGGCGGGATCTGCGCGTAGCTGACGTCCTGGCGGTTCACCTGCCCGAAGGTCGCGAGCTGGATCTTGCCGGTGCGGTCGTAGATCGTCGACTGCTGGCCGAGCGTCAGCTGGTCCAGGACGTGGGGGTCGGCGAGCCCCTGGCTGAAGTACGCGTACGCACCGACCGCGCCGACGAAGCCGATGAGTGCCACGAAGACGAAGGTGCCGAACAGGAAGAGCGGAAGCGCCACGGCTACCTTGCGTCCGGCGCCCCCGCCTCGTTGCCGGCGGCCGCCGTTCAGCCGGCGCGCCTGGCGACGGGAGAGACTGGTCTGCATGGTCCGCGCCACTCTACCATAGGGATTCGCGCCGGCAGCCGGTTCCGGAGCGGCGCGCGAGCGACGTGACCCGGGACCGGCAGGCCCGGGCTGCCGGCATGGCGCTGGCCATCCGCAGGTCCGAGCT
>JBJKPA010000201.1:0-2889 GCA_046706905.1 Gemmatimonadaceae bacterium | reverse complement strand
CACCAGCGCGTGGTCGAGCACCAGGACGGCCGGCCGGTTGGGGTCGAGCGTGTCGGCCTCGGGCAGCGCGCGCACGCGCTGCACCTCGATGGCGGGATCGGATTCGAGCGGGGCGCCGCCGAGGGTGCGGCCCTCGGCGACGATGAGCAACGGCTTCATGCGGGCGCCCGGGTGGGGAAACGACGAGTCGCCGGCGGCCCGATGCGCGACGGGCCGCCGGCGACTCTAATATGCCGTGTTATCGCTCAGTCGCCAGACGACCCGTTGACCTTGGCGAGATGCTCCTTGGCCGGGGTGTAGTCGGGGAATTTCTTGAGCACCTGGTTGTACAGCTCCACGGCCTTCGCCTTGTCGCCGTTGTCCTGCGCGTCGAGCGCCTTGGCATAGAGCATCGCCGTGCGCAGATCCATCTTCTGCGGCTTCTGGCCGACGTCGCCCATGTTGCGGTTCATCGCGCCCATGCGGTGCTCGAGCGCGGGGAGCTTCATGTCCTTCGTGACCTTGGCCGAGAGCTGGCCGATGAGGCCGAGCACGTCGTCGGTCTTCTGCTGCACCCGCTGGGGGTTGCCGATCACCGAGGTCTCGACGTTGATCGACCGCGCCGTCAGCACCATGTTGCCGCGGCCGTCGCTCATGAATCCACCGGTGATCATGTACTGCGCGCCGAGCAGCTTGCCGACGCGGACGGCCGTTTCGGGATCGACGGCGCCCTGCCGCACCAGGTGCTGCTCCTGCAGAACCTGTTGGATGTGATCGCGGTCGACGAGCGTCACGTTGGCGTTGCCCGCCATGTCCGTGATCAGCATGTCCTGGATGGCCTTGCCGATGCCGTTGTAGTCGCTCGCGTCCTTGCCGATCGAGTTGTTGTCGAAGGCCAGCACCGCGACCACCGTCTTGTTGGCGCCCTGGGCCGTGACCATCGCCGGCGCCACCATCGCGCCTGCCAGAGCCAGCGCCCACGCCGTGCGAACGAATTGCTTCATGGTCTCCTCCCGAGACTCGCGCATACGTACACTCCTACACCGTCAGCGTCATTCCCTCGGCGGCCGCGACCACGTCCAGCCGCGCCCCGCGGTCCTGCACCAGCGCCCGGCACTCGGCCACGCGCTCGTCCAACTCGTCGTCGCTGCGCTCCGGCTTGTGGTGGAACAGCACCAGCCGCTCCACCCCCGCCTCCATGGCCAGGGCCACCGCGTCGGCGTACGTCGAATGTCCCCATCCCCGGTACTGCTCGTACTCGTCGGTCGTGTAGGTCGTGTCGTGCACCAGCACGCTCGCTCCGCGCACGAACTCGATCAACCCCGACCGCCACCCGTCCGGGGTGTCGTACTTGCCCCCGGTGCCCAACTCGTTGTCCGACACGTACACCAGCGATCGCGCGCCGGGCCTCGTCTCCTGGAAGCGGTACCCGAGCGCGCCGCCGGGGTGCCGCACCGGGTAGGACGAAACCTCGTATCCATGCCGGGTTTCCTTCCCGTGCGCAAGCTCCGAAAAATCGATCCGCGCGTCCAGTTCCTCGAACGTGACGGGGAACACGACCGGAGACATCTGATCCCGCACCACCCGGTCGATGCTCGTCTCCAGCGTCTTGGCCCCCCAGATCGTGAAGTGATTCCCCCGCTGAAAGATCGGCCCGAAGAACGGGATGCCCTGAATGTGATCCCAGTGCGCGTGCGTGAGGAAAATGTCCCCGGTAATCGGCGCTCCGTTGGCCCGGGCGATGAGCGAGCGGCCGAGCTCGCGCAGTCCCGTGCCGGCGTCGAGAATGATCAGCCAACCGTCGGTCGTGCGTACTTCCACCGAGGGCGTGTTGCCCCCGTAGCGCACCGTCTGCGGCCCGGGGCTCGGAATGGAGCCTCGAGTGCCCCAGAATTGAAGTCGCAAGCTCATCTCCGCGACCCCCGGCGCGTCACGAACAACATGCCTCTCGCCAGCGGGCACCGGCTACGCGGGGCGTCACGGGCACTCGGTGACTGCGGTCACACGCGCACGCGCGCGCGATGCTCGAGCGCCCTGCGATCGGCCACCGTGATCCGCCGCCGCTCGACGGTGATCCAGCCGGCATCCTGAAAGTCCTTCATCGCGCGCGACACCGTCTCGCGGCTCGCGCCGATCATCTGGGCGATCGTCTGGTGCGTCAGCGCGCGCTCGATCGCCGCCCCGCCGCTCTCCTCCGACAGATCGAGCAGCAGGCGCGAGATGCGCCCCGGCACGTCGAGCAGCACCAGGCCGCCGATCTTGTCGTCGGCCCGCCGCAGCCGGCGCGACAGCTCGGTGAGCAACGACCAGGCCACGCTGGGGCTCGACTCCACCCGGGTCCGGAAATCCTCGCGCCGCAGCACGAGCAGGTCCGAGTCCTCCATCGCGATCACGTGAGCCGAGCGCGGGCGATCGTCGATCAGGGCCAGCTCGCCGAAGTGCTCTCCCACGCCGAGCACTCCGAGGATGACCTCCCGGCCGTCCTCGCCCACGAGCACCACCTTGACCCGCCCGCGGCGGACGATGAACAGCGAGTCGCCGGGGTCGTCCTCGAACAGGATGACGCTTCCCTTGGGATACGACTTCTCGCGGGTCAGCTCGGCGAACCGTTCGAGCTCGGTCCGGTCGAGGCCACTGAGGAGTGGCACCGTGGCAAGGAAGTCGGCAGTGGTCTGGGTCATGCGAAGCCGGGACGGCCTGCGGACGTATGGGGCGGGGAGCGACGGGGCTCCCCTCGGGGGCTGGCGGCGAAATTATGCCCCACGGGGCGCGAAGTCAATTCGCCAACCCATTGCCGGCTTGTCTTTTACGGCCGGGACCGGCTATATTTTCTTGCTCTGCACGAACGACACACTTGAGGTTCAGGACCATGAAGACCGACATCCATCCCGAGTACGCGACGGCCACCGT
>JBJKPA010000200.1:0-4428 GCA_046706905.1 Gemmatimonadaceae bacterium | reverse complement strand
TCCTCGGCGCTCACCGTGCGCTCGTGTCCGACGGCCTGCGAGAGCGTGACCGAGATCCAGTGGCCGCCGCGCTTCTCGGCGGTGCGGCGGGCGGCCTGGTCCACCAGGACCTGGCGCATGGCGCGGGCGGCGAGGCGCAGGAAGTGCACGCGGTCGTTCCACGCCAGCTCGTCGGAGCGGATGAGCTTGAGGTAGGCCTCGTGGACGAGGCCGGTGGTGTCGAGTGTCTCGCTGGCGCGGCCGCGGCGGACCATGGAGGCCAGGCGGCGCAGCTCGTCGTAGACCAGGGGGAAGACCTGGTCGAGGGCACGATCGTCGCCTGCGGAGGCCCCCTGTAGCAGGGCCGCAACGGTGGTGCCGGCCGGCGTATTCACGGGCGTGGCATGGGGTTGGCGTGGAGAAGCAGCCGGGGGGCGGGGGCAGACGATCGGCCGTCTTGCACGAGAGTAAACCCAATTGGCGGGCGTGTCCATTGGCTGGGGGACGAACGGCGCCCCGGTGATCGCACGGCGGCGTCTTTCACGTATGGAAGGAAGAGCGTAACGTGAGACCCGAACCCCGACGGCGGGAGGAGGGGGCATTCTGCGAGGACACTGGTGTTTACTGCTCGGAGCGGTGGTGGCCGTGTCGGCGTGCGGCGACCGCGCGAAGGCGCACGCGCAGAACGGGGGCATCCTGGACGACTACATGGCGTACCAGGCCCGGGTCCACTCCAAGGACTATCTGGGCGGGCTCAACGTGTGGGGGTACTGCGAGTCGCTGGGGTATTCCGCGGTGGGCTACTCGCGGGGGTACGTGCAGGGTCCGCGGGCGGCGTACGCGAACTGGGTGTGCCAGACGGGGACGAACCAGCTCGCGCCGGTGAATCCGCATCCGGTGGACATGGCCAAGGCGTGCGCGTGGCAGTTCCCGCAGGCGGGCGACAGCGTGGTGGCCAAGCCCAGCGATCCGAACCACGCCTGGTCGTGGGACTGTTATAGAAAGTCGTAAGGGGCGCCCGGCACCGCGATTCATCGAAACGTCATCCGCGCTTCATCCAACGCCCACGCAGCGGCCCCGCGCCCGCCCCATATTGGGCCGTCCAATCGGGAGCGAACCATGGGGCGGACGGCGGCAGTGGTGGCGTGCGCGATGGTCGGGGTGTGCGTGGCGGGGTGCGTGCGAACCGCGCCGCAGCCGGTGAGCGGGTACTGGGTCTCGTCCGACTCGAGCGGTTACACGCCGGTCGCCCGCTTCCGCGTGTACGCCCACCGCGCCAATGGCCGCGTGGACCTCTCGATCGACAGCGGGTCCATCGCGATTCCCGGGCCGAGCGGCGTGCTCGGTCCGCCGCTCATGGATCATCTCTACGTCACGGCGATTCTCGCGGTGGGGGATTCCGGGACGTTCGCCGTGGTTCACCGGGACCGTCAGCGGGGCTCGGAAGACCGCCGCGGGTGGCGTCCGCTCGCCGAGAGCGACTCGGCGCCGCTCGTCGCGCAGCTCCGGTTCGGCGAGCGTGCGCGAGTGCCCGAACTTCGATTGGCCGTTCCGGTCACGTCGCGCCTGCCGGACGTGCCGCTGTGGATGATCTTCCGCATCTCGGGGAACGCCGTGTACACGAGAGCGCCGCTGGCGCCGGGGGCCACGCCGCGGACCACCGAGATCCCCGGGGCGGTGGACGTCTACGTGTGCGGGGACCGCGACGTGTTCGGGCGGCTCGACGAGGCCCGGGCGGCGATGCTCAAGCGCGCGTACGGCATCGCGTGCTGAGCCGGCTCCCGGCGCTCACTTCGTCCCGTTCGCTCCCGCGCCGGCCAGCCGGCGGCGCATCTCCGTGCTCCAGTTGGGCGAGACGAAGATCTCGTACGCGCTGGACACGGGGGAGGCGTACACCACCCGCTTCGCGTCGGGCGACACGAAGAAGCCGGCGTTGCTGATGTTGCCGCCGAGCATGGCCAGGGTGTCGCGGCTCAGGATCCGGAAGCTCGGCGAGAGGGCGATGCGTACCGAGATGATCGCGAGTTTCGTGCCGGTCGGGACGGCGTAGTACAGGTGCGTGCCGTCGGGCGACCACTGCGGCAGGACGCCGCCGCCGGTGGAGACCGGCACGGTCGTGGCCCCGTCGGGGAAGGAGCGCACGTAGATCTCGCGCTGGCCGGTCTCGTCGGACATGTAGGCGACCCACCGGCCGTCGGGCGAGAAGGCGGCGAAGTTGGCGTTGAAGTTGGTGGACACGTACGGCCGGGCGGCGGGTGTGGAGCCGGAGTCGAGCGCCACCCGGAAGAGCTTCCACGAACCCTGAAAGGCGTTGACGAGGAGCGACTTGCCGTCGGGCGACAGATTCGCGCCCCCGACCTCGGTGGGGTCTTCGTAGAGCTTCCGGGGCGGCGAGCCGTCGTTGAGGTTCTGGAGCCACACGACGCTGTTCTGCGAGACGCTGTCCAGCGACACGTACACCACGGATTTTCCGTCCGGCGTCCAGGAGACCGACCGGACGGTTCCGCTGGTGGTGATCCGCCGGGCGGCGGGCGAGTCGGCGTCCTGGATCCAGACGTCGCTGCCGTGGTCGTCGGAGATCTGGGCGGCGATGCGGTGTCCGTCGGGCGACAGCGCGATGAGCGTGTAGTCGCGGAGCTGATCGGAGATCGGGCGGATCGCGCCGTCGCGGGTGGCCCAGACCAGCCGGGCCGAAGCCCGCGCGCGGGCGGAGATCAGCCCGCCGCCGTTGGAGACGTAGATCTCCGCGTTGCCGTTGGACCCCTGCAGCACCGCCACCGGGTCGTGCACCGGCGTCGGCGTTCCGGTGACCCGCAGGTGGTGCAGGTCGAAGGGCACGGCCATCACGGTGCCGTCGGCCTGCACGTAGACGAGCTGGCCGTCCACCACGGCCAGGGGCCGGACGCCGGAGACGCCGAGCGGGGTCACGCGGCCGTTGACGACGGACGCCGCCGCCAGCTTGGCCGTGCCCAGGTTGCCATACCAGATCGCAAATATCACCGTGTTGGGATCCGGCGTGGCGACGGGCCAGTCGTGCGTCCGCTCGCCCCTGGCCGAGTCCACGTGCGTGAGCTCGGCGGCCTGGCCGCCGGCGGCGCTCACCCGGACGAGGCCGTTGAAGTGCCCGAAGGACCCGATGACGATCTGTCCGCCGGACGTCCAGGTGGCGCCGTTGTCGGCCACGCCGCCGCCGGTGATCGTGACCGGGCTCGTGCCGTCGAGCCGCACCTTGCGCTCCAGCCCGTTCTGCTCGAAGCCCAGCCAGACGCCGTCGGGCGAGAAGTACGGCTGGTTGCCGCCCACCGTGCCGGGAATCGGCCGCGCGTCGAGCGCGTTGGTGCGCAGCGAATACAGCATCAGGCGATGGTCGGGGCCGGCGCCGCTGAACACCACCGTGCCGCCGTCGGGTGAGATCGCGCCCGGCCACGGTCCGTTCTCGAACGCCGAGACGCTGTCGGAGGTGGCGAGCAGGTAGCGGATCGGCGGCAGCACGGCCGCGGCGGGCGCCGGCCGGCGCGCGAGCACCACGGCGACGACGATCGCGGCTATCGCGAGGAGCCACGGGCCGACGACGAACGGATCGCGGAGCCGCGGCCGCGCGCCTCCGTACGCGCCGCCGGAGATCCCGCGCATCCCGGCGACCGTGGCGCCGGTGCCGCGGTAGGCCGGATTCTGGAGCGCGGCCGCGAAGTCTCTGGCGCTCTCGAAGCGGTCGGCGGGGAGGCGTTCCAGCGATTTGGCCACTGCCGCGGCGACGTTCGGGGGCACCGACTTGCGCATTTTCGTAACCGGGGCGGCGTCCTCGGTCACGATCTTCATGATGATCTGCTGCGCCGAGGCGCCGACGTGCGGCGGGTCGCCGCTCAGCATCTCGTACAGCACCGAGCCCAGCGAGTAGATGTCGCTGCGGGCGGTGATGCTCTTGTCGGCCGTGGCCTGCTCGGGGCTCATGTAGTGGGGCGTGCCCAGCGAGAGTCCGGTCTCGGTCATGCGGCCGCCGGCGGCGGCCGAGACGGCGAGGGCGATGCCGAAGTCGGCGACCATCGGCCGCCCCTCGTGGATGAGGATGTTCTCGGGCTTGATGTCGCGGTGGACGACGCCGTGGCGGTGGGCGTAGTCGAGCGCGTCGGCGACCTCGCTCACCAGCTTGACCGACTCGTCCACGCCGAGTTGCGTTTCGCGGTCGAGGCGGGCACGCAGCGTCTCGCCCTCGACGAAGGGCATGACGTAGAAGAGGAAGGTGTCGGCGCTTCCGGAGTCGAAGAGGGGGAGGATGTTGGGGTGCTGCAGGGCCGCGGTGGTGGCGATCTCCTGCACGAACCGTTCGCCGCCGAGCACGGCGGCCAGCTCGGGCTTGAGGACCTTGATCGCGACCTTGCGGTTGTGCTTGAGGTCCTCGGCCAGATAGACCGTGGCCATGCCGCCCTGACCGAGCTCGCGCTCGATGCG
>JBJKPA010000199.1:0-4213 GCA_046706905.1 Gemmatimonadaceae bacterium | reverse complement strand
GCCAGGAACAGCCGCTCGAGCCGCGCGCGCTCGCGCGCCACCCAGCGGTCGAAGCCGGGCGCGTCCTGCACCACGACGTCGTTGAGGAACGGTCCGGCGTACAGGGCCGCGGCCCGCGCGTCGTCGTGCGACTCCGCGGCCGCGGCGAACTCGATGGCGTCCACGGCCAGGAGCAGGTCGGGATCCAGCCCCACCTCGTCGCGCCGCGCCGAGATGCTGCGGGCGCCCAGCACCGCACGGAGCGCCGAGAGCGCGTTGCTCAGCGAGTGCCGCGAGCGCGCTTCGGTCTCTTCACCCCAGAAGGTCGCCGCCAGCGCGTCGCGCCGCATCGCGCGCGGCGACACGGCGAGCATGCTCAACAGCGCCAGGTGCCGTGGCCGGACCGAGGCCGGGGTGACGATGTCACCAACCTGAAGCTCGAGGCTGAGCCGACCGAGGACGCGGAGCCTGAAGTGCTTGTCCGGACGCATGTTGACTTGTTGAGACAGACGGGAGGGATGGGGGGCAAAATGGGCCCGTCCCCAGAACTTACCCCCCGCCGGACGGCCCGCAACTCGGGTGGGACTTCGGCGGGCGGGGCCGGCCCAACGGAAGAGGAGAAACACATGCAGCAGCTCGACCGGAGCGTCGTCAGGTTCGCCGTCGGCGCGGCGACTGTGCTGATGGTGACCGCGATGCCTCTCTCGGCCCAGGTCCGACGGCCGACGATGGCGACGACGCCGAATCGCAGGACCATCGCCGTGATCATGCGGGTGAAGCCGGCGATCTCGGCGCCGCTGCCGGCCGGTCCGTGGGAGGGCTCGCTGCAGGTATGGGGCCCGCAGAGTCTCAAGTGGGGCAAGACCATCTATTACAGCTGGGCCGATCCGTGCCCCGGTGGCGACATCCCGACGGGGTGCGGCGTCGAACCCAGCATCCCCCTGGTGCTGCGTTGGGCTCCCGATCCGAACGCCGTCCCCCGCGGTTCCTCGAGCGGTGGCCCCAACACGTACTTCGTCTACTCCACGCAGGTGAGCCCCCCGCCCACCAACGGCGTCGCGTGCAGTGGCATCGAGCTCTGGGCGAGCGGCACGAACATCCAGACGGGAGCGACGCCGAATCTGAAGCCGGGCACGACGCTCGTGTGCCAGTACTTCGTCGAGGTGGTCGAAGGCGCGCACCAGGAAGTGCATCGGACGACACAGCCCGTGACCGTATCCATCCAGGTGACGGCGGGATCAACTCACGACTGACCGCGCGAACCTTTGCCGGGAGACACCATGGCCGACCAACCGCCCAAAACCCTGATCGGATTCCTCGACTACTATCTCGTGCAGAAGGCGCCGTTCCAGATTCCCGCCGGCGGGCGCGCCTGGATCGTGCGCGTGGCGCCCTGGATCGCGCTCGTGCTGCTGGTGCTCGCGCTGCCCGTGCT
Source organism: Gemmatimonadaceae bacterium (assembly GCA_046706905.1). Lineage (GTDB taxonomy): Bacteria > Gemmatimonadota > Gemmatimonadetes > Gemmatimonadales > Gemmatimonadaceae > JAGWRI01. Next base: position 2,799 of record JBJKPA010000199.1, on the reverse strand, counting down.
GCTGCTCGCGCTGGGGCTGAGCGCGGCGCTGCTGCCGTATGCCGCGGCGAACGGGGCGCACGTAGGCGGCTGGGGACTGGCCACGATCGCCGTGCTCGTGACCATCGCGTTGGACGTCATGGCGCTGCCCGGGCTGTTCGCGCGCCGGATGAGCGGCTGGCGATTCCTGTTCTACGCCCGGCTCGTGGCGATCGTCTCGGGGCTGCTCCAGGGCGCGATCATCAGCGCGCTGCTCGGCGGATTGATCAGCCTCTACATCCTGTTCCAGATCCGGTCGCTGTACGGGGCCGCGGCGGCGACGGCCGGCGAAGGAGCGGCCGCATGACCGCATCGATGTTCCACGCGCGGTGGATCGCGGGACTGTTGCTGGTCCCGGCGGCGCTCGCGGCGCAGGTCCGTGCCCCGGTGCACGCGCCGGCCGTGAAGGTGGCGCCGAACTACCACACGCAGCTGATGGCCTTCGAGCACGGCCTGAAAGCAACGGGTTCGAGCGCCGACGCCAAGGGCTGCAAGGTTGTGGCCCTCCAGGCCATACCGGCGCCGCAGCAGGTGCAGTTCGCGACGGGAGTCGCGGGCACCGTCGTGCACTACGCGATCAGAGCGGGATATGCCTCCGGCCAGGTGTCGCCGAGTCAGCAGACGCTGATGGCGGCGGCGAACTGCGTCTCGGTTGTGCAGACCCCCCTTACGGGGCCCGGGACCGAGGGCTACAACCAGTGGCCGCTGGGCGGATATCCCCGGAACGGGCAGATGTGGCGGAACTGCATGCAGTCCCCGTGCGCCGTGTACCCGCCGCCCACGGCGTGGGGAGGCAGCGGTACGTACATCAGCGGCGCCTACATCGCCCCGTTCGCGATCCGGGTGCCCTCGGCGCCGGGGCTGGGCCGCGTGGTCTTCCGTCTATACGCCTACGCGAGGGTGGTGCGGGCCGGAACGACAGAAATCGCGGTCTTCGACTCCACCAACGCCATCACGGTTTCGTACTGAGCCATGCGTCGCGTCCCGATGCTCGCCGCGGCGTTGCTCGCGGTCGTCGTCGCCGCGCCGGCGGCGGCCGGCGCGCAGGCCTCGATCACGGTCACGCTCTCGTTCGCGGGGCGGATCCTCGGCCCCGACACCGTGGTCGCGGCGGCCGTGCCCGGCGCCGGCCGCTCCAAGGCGCCGAACACCGACGAAGTGCTCATCACGCTGCGCGTGGGCCCCGACGCGACGGAGATCGCGCGTCTGGCCGCGCTCACGTCGAACGGCCGGCCCCAGCGCGGGAGCTGCGACCTCGTGTTCCGCAACGCGACGGGCGCCGTGTTCCGCACCGAACACATCGCCGGCTGCTACGTCCGCCGGTTCGAGCCTGCCGGCGCGATGCGCCGCGTGTCGCTCGGCTACTCCTCGATCTCGATCACGTGACCGTGCCCGCGTCCATTCCTCCCCATCGTTCCCATCAGCAGGAGCTCGTCATGCGTCGTCTCCCCTCGTTCCTCACCGCCGCCGCCGTGGCGACCGCGCTCGGCGCGGCGCCCGCGTCCGCCCACGCGCAGATCTGGAAGCGGATCAAGGAGAAGGTCACCCAGAAGGTGGACAGCGCGGCGAGCGCCGCCGGCGACTCGGCGCTGGACAAGGCCGCGCGCAAGGTGACCTGCGTGATCACGAACACCGATTGCATCGCGGCCGCCGAGCAGGCGGGGCAGCCGGTCGCCATCACCGACGCGAGCGGCAACGCGGTGTCGAGCTCCGATTCGGCGCAGGCCGTGGCGAGCGCGGCGCCGAGCAAGGCGGGCGCCGGGGCCGCCGCCGGCACCACGCCGGGCGGCGAACCGAATCTCGTCGCGGCCAAGATCGACTTCATCCCGGGCGAGAACACCGTGTTCTACGACGACTTCAGCGACATGCCGCCGGGCGAGCCGCCGCCGCACTGGCAGGTGCGCGACGGACACGTGGATCTGCTGATGGGCGGCGGCGTGCGCGCGCTGAGCATCGGGTCCGGCGTGAATCTGAAGACCGGTGCGTTGAAGATCCCGTCGGACTTCACGATGCAGATCGTCTTCGTGCCGAAGCCGGGCTTCAACGACGCCAGCGGCTTCCTCGGCTTCGCCTTCCGCAACAAGGACGACGACGACGTGCTCGGCGGAACGATCAACGTGAAGTACAAGTCGGTCGCGCTCTCCAACGGGCTGGGCTCGGTGGACGCGACGTACGACCCGGGCAAGCCCAACGAATTCGACCTGTGGGCGCAGCAGGGCCGCGTGCGGGTGTATCTCAACGGGACGCGGCTGATCGACGTGAACCAGGTCAAGATCGCCGCGCTGGACCACCTCTACCTGGAGGAGTCGCAGGGCACGTTCGAGCTGCGCAGCGTGCGCATCGCGGAGTCGGCACCCGATCCGGGATCGGTGCTGGCGACGACCGGCAAGTGGGTCACCCACGGCATTCTGTTCGACGTGGACAGCGACATTCTGAAACCGGAATCGGCGCCGGTGATCAAGGAGATCTCCGACGCGCTCTACAAGCATCCCGATCTCAAGGTGGAGATCGACGGCTACACGGACTCGACCGGCGACGCCGCGCACAACCTGGACCTGTCGAAGCGCCGCGCCGCGGCGGTGATGAAGGTGCTCGTGAGCCAGTTCGGAATCGACCAGAGCCGGCTGACCTCGAACGGATTCGGCGCCGCCAACCCGATCGCCCCCAACACGACCGCCGAGGGCAGGCAGCAGAACCGGCGCGTCGAGCTGGTGAAGATGTGAGCCGCCTCGGGTGGGGGCCGCGGCTCGCCGCCGCGTCGTTGGCGCTGGCGGCGATCGC
>JBJKPA010000198.1:0-4033 GCA_046706905.1 Gemmatimonadaceae bacterium | reverse complement strand
GGTGAGCAACCTCGGCGGCGTGGGCCTGCGTGTCGCCCGGACGCCGCTCGCGCGGCTGCTCGCGCTGGCCGTCCTCGCGCCGATCGCGGGCGCCCCTCTCGCGGCGCAAACGGTCTCACGGAGCTTGCCCGCCGTCACCGCATCCGTGGGCGTCGGCACCGGTGGCGCGGCGTTCTCATGCGCCGCCTGCTCGGCCGCCCGCCAGTCGGGCGTCACCGCGGTCGTGCGCGTCGGCGTCCGCATCCGCTCCGGCGTCGCACTCGCGCTCGAAGCCGGCGGCTGGGGCAAGGATCACGAGAACTCGCACGGCTCCGCCACCGACCGGCTCGGCTTCGCCCTGCTCGTGGCCCAATGGCACCCCCGTGCCACCACCGGATTCTTCGTCGAGGCGGGCGGCGGGATCGCCGTCATACGCGACGACATCGCCGTCTCGGGCCTGCCCCGCGAAACCGTCGCCACGGCGAGTCCGGCGCTCGCCCTTGGCGCGGGCTGGGACGTGGGGGTCGCGCGCCACTGGACGGTGACGCCATATGCGGAATACTATGGGGCCGCCAAGGCCCAGGCCCGGGTCAACAGCACCGGTACCGGCCAACAGCTCGGCGCCACGCTTCTGCATCTCGGCGTGGCCCTCGGCTGGCGCTGAACCGCCGGCGGCCCACCGCAATCGTCCGCGACACGACTGTCAGGAAGTCGTTCTCGAAATCCGCGTCCTGCGTCCACAGCACCGCCCCGCGCTGCCGCGCCGTGGCGAGAATCACGACCGTTCCCTGCGCCATGAGGGCTACGGCCGTTCGATGGCCGGCGCGAAGAACGCGGCGTTCGGGCCGTCGGCGAAGTATTCCAGCCAGCCCGACGAATCCACGACGTTCACACGCGGTCCTCGTCGCGGGGCACCGTGGTATCGATCCCCTCCAGGAAGCCGCGCATCTCGCGGACCCGGCGCACGGGAATGAATTCGATGCGTTCGCCGTACTGGAGGGCCTGGACCTTCTGCCCCGGGGCGATGCCGAGCGCCTCGCGGATCTCGCGCGGGATGACGACCTGGTATTTGGGGGAGACTTTGACGACGGTCATCGGGGGCCTGTAGCGTAAAACGATTCTGCAATCTGTTGGATAATCGTTTTACGGGCAAAGCGCCCCGCACTCCGCCCCAACTGAAGGCAGAAAGCTCTGAGCCGTTAGCTGTAAGCCGCTTGCCACGACGCCGGGACGGTGCCCGGCTCACACGAAGCCGGCCGGTAGAGGGCCGTCCCGTGTGCAGTTGTTGCTGCCAGCTCACGGCTGTCAGCTCACGGCTCTCTGCCTTCTGTTGCCGTTATCGCCGTTCACCGCTCGAATACCTCCTCCCACAACCCATCCAGCGCCACCTCGAACGGCTCCCGCGCTTCATCCGGCCGCCATTCCAGCCGGTCGGTGATCACCTCCGGCCGGACCTCCCCGGGGCGCCAGCGCTCCACGAGCCGCGCGTCGGGATCGACGATCCAGTATTCGGGGATCCCACGCGTCTGGTAGAGCGTGCGTTTGTCCCGGCGGTCGTGCCGCGCCGACCCTGGGGAGACGACCTCGATGTGCAGGACCGGCCGCGGCGCCTCGGCCCACGACGTCGGGCGCCTGCCGTTCACGAGCGGGGTGACGAACAGGTCGGGCTGCACGAGCGTGTGCCGGTCGAAGAGCACGTCGCCCGGCGCGATGAACAGCGCGCCGGCGCGGGTCCGGTCGAGGTACGCCTTGAGCCGTGCCGCGAGGCACAGCACCACCGTCTGGTGGAGCGCCGACGGCGACGGGGTCACCAGCAGCTCCCCGCCGATGATCTCGTAGCGGTTGCCGTCGTCGGGCAGCGCGTGCAGCCGCTCGACGGTCCAGTCGGTACGCGGTGCGGCCATGCCCATACACTGCCTCCCTCGGCGCCTGAAATGCAACCCGGCATGGCCGAGCGTAGCACCGACGGCCGGCACGTGCATCATCCGTCGGCTGCGACGTCAGGCGATTTCGCGCGTTGGGTCTGCCCGGCGGCGACGGCGGCTATTGGATGATCGGCACCGGCACCAGTGAATCATTGAAGGTGCCGTTGCCCAGCTCGCCGGAGCCGTTGTACCCCCAGCAGTAGCCCACCCCGCCCGGCATCAGCGCGCACGTCCATCCATCGCCCAGCGTGATGCTGGAAAATGTATGACCCCCGGCGACGGGCTGCGGCGTGTAGTGGTCCGTGGTCGTGCCGTCGCCCAGCTCACCGTCCCCGTTGTAGCCCCAGCAGTACGCGGCCCCGGCGGTGGTGACACCGCAGGTGGAGACTTGGCCCACCGCGATGCTCCGGAACGTCAGCCCCCCGGCCACCGCCACCGGCGTACCGGCCTGGTTCGTCGTGCCGTCGCCGAGCTGGCCCGAGCCGTTTGCGCCCCAGCAGTACGCAGCTCCCGACGCCGTGAGTCCGCACGTATGGTCGCCCCGCGCGCTGATCGTCGTGAACGTCAGGCCCCCCCGGAACCGCTTCGGGAAGGTACGCAAGGTGGGCCGACGAGCCGGTGTCGTCAGGCACGGTGCCCCAGCAGTAAGCGGCCCCTGAACTGGTGAGCGCACAGGTGTGGGCGTCGCCCGCCACCACCATTGAAAGAGTCAGGCCACCAAGGATGGGATGGGGTGTGAAGTAGTACCAACTGGTACTGTCGTTGTCCGCCAGCATTCCGTCGCCCCAACAGTACCCCGCGCCGCCTGTCGCGACTCCGCAGGTCCATGGGTCGGTATTCCCCGAGCTGGCGATGCTCAGCCATGTCAGGCCGCCCGAGACCGCAACCGGAACGTACGAGCGGGTATGAAGCCCGTTCCCCAACTCGCCGGAGTTGCCTTCGCCCCAACAGTAGCCGGCGCCCGACGTTGTGATGCCACACACGTGGTAGTAACCGCCGAGAATCTTCGAGAAGGTGAGACCGCCGGCAATCGGCGAGGGCACGGAGTCATAGGGCACAACGCCGGTGCTGTCTCCGTCGCCACGCTCCCCTTCGTCGTTGAGCCCCCAGCAATATCCCTTCCCCGCCGTGGTCACGCCGCACGTATACTCGTTGCCGCCCGCCGCGAGGCTCGCAAACGTGATCGTCCCCCGCGCCCCGAACGCCACCGGCGACCCGCTCAGCCCCGCCCCCGTCGCCGAAACGCTGTCCACGCCCGGGCTTGCTCCCAGCGTCCACACGTTCGTCGCCACACCCTGCGCATTGGTGATCGACGTCGCCGCGGAGAGGCTCCCGCCACCCACCGTCACCGCCCAGGTCACGGTGTCGCCCGCCACCGGCACGCCCAGCGAGTCCGTCACCTTCACCGCAATCGCCGTGGGCAGCGCCACCCCCGGCCCCGCGATCTGCCCGTTCCCCGCATACAGCGCGATCGCCGCCGCCGGACCCGCCACCGGCACGGCCGGCTGCGCATTCGCGGAGAAATATGCCGCCGCGCTCGCCGTCGTATCCCCCGCGATCGCGGCCCTCATGGTCTGCGTGCCCACGCCGGTGCCCAGCGTCCAGCCGTTCGACGTCGTCCCCGTGGAATCGCTCACCGTCGAGGCCGCGCCCAGCGACCCTCCGCCCGTGAGCACGGTCCACGCCACCGTCACCCCGGCCTTCCCGTTGCCGTGTGCGTCGGTCACCCGGATCACCAGGGGCTTGCCCAGCGTCGCCTTCACGAGCGCGCTCTGCGCGTCGCCCGACACGGCCACCACCTTGGCCGGCACGCCGGCCAGCGCCGTCTCCACGAACCGCACCGAGCCCGCCGCGATCGACGCGGTCACCGTGTCGGTGCCGGCCACCGCGCCCAGCGTGTACGTCACCCGCGCCCCGCCGGCGGAGTCGGCGGCCGAGGACGTCGCGCTCAACACGCCCGTCGTGTCGCTCTTCGTCCACGAGATCTTGGCGCCGCTCACGGCGTTCCCGAACGCGTCGGTGACCTTCACGGCCAGCGGCAGGGCCAGCGCGCGGGCCACGGTGTCGGTCTGGCCGCCGCCGCTCACCACCGACAGCACGGTGGCCGCGGCCGCCGTGGCCGACTCGGC
>JBJKPA010000197.1:0-3762 GCA_046706905.1 Gemmatimonadaceae bacterium | reverse complement strand
CGCACCGCCGCACGGTGACCGAGGCCGACGTGGTCGCCTTCGCGGGCATCAGCGGCGACTTCTTCTACGCGCACATGGACGACGTGGCGGCGCGCGAATCGCTGTTCGAGAAGCGGGTGGCGCACGGTTACTTCGTGCTGTCGGCGGCCGCCGGGCTGTTCGTGGATCCGGCGCCCGGCCCGGTGCTGGCCAACTACGGCCTGGACAACCTGCGGTTCGTGAAGCCGGTGTACATCGGGGACACCATCCACGTCCGGCTCACGTGCAAGCAGAAGACGGCCAAGGAGACGCCGCCGGTCGGGGTCCCGCAGGGGGTGGTGGCCTGGGACGTGGAGGTCCGGAACCAGGCCGACGAGCCGGTGGCGCTGTACACCATCCTGACTCTGGTGCGGCGCCGGAGCGGCTGAGCCCGGCGGCGAACACGGCGGGGTGCGGCCAGCGGTACCACCGCCGTCGTGCTGGAACGAAACGACGGGGCCTCCGGCGATGCCGGAGGGCCCGTTTCGTTTCGCGGGCTCGGACCGGTGTCGGCGGGCGGCCGCGTCTTTGTGAGTATTCAATGCCGCCGGAAGCGCCGTCCTGGTGGAGCATTGAGAACGCGTAAAGATTCGGGCGGTCTGTCTTAACGCAACGTGTATACGCGAATATTTAACGTCATGCAAGTCACGGACTTGTGACGGTGAGGTCCGCAGGGCAGGTTGATCAGGCAAACAGCAGCGTTCCGCAATTCCGCGTGCCGTTCGTGCAGCCTGCGCCCAGCGCGGTTGCTGTGTCATCGGGATTCCGCGCCGACTCGGTCGGGGCACGAATCCCACCGGAACTCCCGTCCGCCGTTCGGACCCGGGTGTGTCCGATGCGGTGGCACCAGAGTCAGCGCGGAACGCACATCCCTCACTCTGTGGAGGAGTGCATGACGAGGTATTTCCGCGCGGTACTGGCGGCCGGCGTGGCACTTGCGATGAGCGCCACCGCCGCCGCCGCTCAGCAGGTGGCCCGCGTGTCGGGACGCGTGACCGGCGACAACGGGTCCGTGCTCCCGCTCGCCAACGTCACCATCGACGCCCTGAAGATCGGCGCCAACACCGACGATGCAGGACAGTACAGCTTCGCCGTCCCCGCCGACCGGATTCCCTCCGGTCCGGTGACGCTCACCGTCCGCCGCGTGGGGTACGCCCCGCAGAGCGTCACGGTGACCCTGGCGGAAGGCACCAACGTCGAGAAGGACTTCGTGCTCACCGCGCTGCCCAACGTGCTCAACACGGTGGTGGTCAGCGCCCTCGGCGTCCAGGTGCAGAAGAGCGAGCTGGGCACCGCCCAGCAGCAGGTGACCGCGCAGCAGCTCACCGCCGCGCCGCACATGAACGTCGTGAACGACCTCGCCGGCAAGGTGTCCGGCGTGACGATCACCGGGTCCGGCACGCAGGGCGGATCCACGGCGATCCTCATCCGTGGCGCCAACTCGATCAGCGGGAGCAGCATGCCCCTGTTCATCGTCGACGGCGTGCCCGTGTCCACCGCCGATCAGGGCGGCAGCGTCATCGGTGGCGGCCAGATGGGCGGCCAGTTCGACTTCGGGTCGGCGATCGACGACATCAACCCCGACGACATCGCCAGCATCTCGGTGCTCAAGGGCCCCAACGCCGCGGCGCTCTACGGGTCGCGGGCCGCGAACGGCGTCATCCTGATCACCACCAAGCAGGGCAACGCCACGGGCGGCACGATGCGGACGTCGTTCACGTCCAGCTACACATTCGACACGCCCTCCATTCTGCCCAAGTTCCAGAACCTCTACGGGCAGGGTTCCGCCGGCCAGTTCAGCTGGGTGGACGGCAAGGGCGACGGCGTGCAGGACGGCAACGACCAGAGCTACGGCCCGCGCTTCGAGGGCCAGATCATCAACCAGTTCACCTGCCCCACCGGCTGCCCCTGGGTCGCCCATCCGAACAACGTCTACAGCTTCTTCCAGACGGGCGGCACCTTCAACAACAACAACTCGTTCAGCGGCGGCACCGACCGGGCCAGCGCCCGCCTCTCCCTGGGCAGTGACCAGGAGAAGGGCTACATCCCGAACAACAGCTTCCGCAAACTCACGGCCGGGCTGAGTGGCCAGCTCCAGGTCTCCCCGAAGCTCACGGCCACGGCCAACCTGAACTACGTCAACAACCAGGCGCTGAACCGCCCGGGCGTCGGCTACCAGGGCGGCATCCTCGAGGGCCTCGACGTCTGGTTCGGGCGTCAGGTCGACATGAACGCCCTCAAGAACGAGTACTACCAGCCCAACGGGCAGCTCTTCAACTGGAACTACAACTACCACAACAACCCGTACTGGGTCATGTACGACAATCCGGAGCAGGACACCCGCGACCGGATCATCGGCGACGTGTCGCTGTCGTACGATCTGACGGATTGGCTGAAGATCACGGGCCGCACCGGTTCGGACATCTACAACTACAACCAGACCGCGGACTTCGCGGCCGGCAACATCGAGTGCGGGCAGGGCAGCTGCGTCAACCCCGCCTACTCCGGCGCCTTCGCGTTCCAGCAGAGCTCGTGGAACGAGAACAACAGCGAGCTGCGCGCGACCGCCAACAAGGACCTCGGCTCGCACTTCTCGCTGAGCGCCCTGGCCGGCATCAACCGGCGCTTCTCGACGTTCCGTGACGCGGCGCAGTCCACGACCGGCATCTCGGTGCCTGGCATCTACAACGTGTCCAACGCGGCCATTGCGCCGACGCTGAGCCAGAACACGCAGAACCTGCAGGTCAACAGCGTGTACGGATCGGCCTCGCTGACCTACGACGACTGGTGGACCGTCGAGGGGACGGCCCGCAACGATTGGTCGTCCACGCTGCCCAAGGGGCACAACTCGTACTTCTACCCCTCGGTGAACACCTCCATCGTGCTCACCAACCTGTTCCCGTCGTGGCAGAGCAGCTGGCTGAGCTATGCCAAGATCCGCGGGTCGGTGGCCCAGGTGGGCGCCGACGCCAGCCCCTATCAGTTGGCGACCACGTACAACGGCAACTCCAACAAGTTCGCCGGACAGCCGCTGTTCTCGATCAGCAGCACGATCGCCAATCCCGACCTGAAGCCCGAGATCACGCAGTCGGGTGAGGGCGGCCTCGAGCTGGGCTTCTTCAACGACCGCCTCAGCCTCGACATGAGCTACTATCGCAAGGCGACGCGGAACCAGATCATCAACCTGACCCTCGCGCCGACGACCGGCTTCTCACAGAAGGCCATCAACGCCGGCAAGATCGTCAACGCGGGCTTCGAGGCGCAGGCCAACGTCACGCCCATCAAGACCCGCAACTTCGAGTGGGACGCGACGTTCAACTACTCGACCAACGCCAGCAAGGTCGTCACGCTGGCGCCGGGGCTGCAGACCATCGTGCTCAACGGCACGTGGGGCCAGAACGTCGAGGCCCGGGTGGGCCAGCCCTATGGCACGCTGTACGGCAATACGTTCCTGCGGGACAGCGCCACCGGCCAGCTGATCACTTCGGGCGGCTACCCGGAGCTCGGCCCCCGCGCCGTACTCGGCAACGTCAACCCGATCTGGATCGGCAGCTGGAACAACACCTTCCACTGGAAGCGGTGGACGCTGAGCGGCCTGCTCGACTACCACGTCGGCGGCAGCATCTTCAGCGTGACGAACATGTTCGGCCAGTACACCGGCGTGCTCGCCAGCACGATCGTCGGCCGGCAGGTGGACTGGAACAACCCGGGCATCGTGGTCAAGGGCATCGACCAGGCGACCGG
>JBJKPA010000196.1:0-9160 GCA_046706905.1 Gemmatimonadaceae bacterium | reverse complement strand
GTCGTCGAACCGCACGAGCCCCACGGCGTCGCGCTGGCGCAGCAGAATGAGGGCGAGCGACGCGGCCACGATCTCGGCGTAGGCGAGCTTGGTGAGGCAGTCGGCGGGCCGGGCCCGGCCGGGCGCGGGCGCGGCGCGCCGCACCACGCCCGCGAGCGGCTCACGTCGAGCACGATGGAGGCGCGGAGGTTGGTCTCCTCCTCGTACTGCTTGATGACCAGGCGGTCGGTGCGGGCGGCGATCTTCCAGTCCACGTGGCGGAGATCGTCGCCCGGGAGGTAGGGACGGTACTCGGCGAACTCGACCGAGAAGCCCTTGCGGGGGGAGCGATGGAGCCCGGTCATGAAGCCGTCCACGACCCAACGGGCAATAATCTCCACGCGGCCCAGCGCGGCGAGGTGCGCGGGGTCGAGCAGATCGGCACGCGTGGCGCGTGATGTCTCCATCGAGGGGAGAAACCTAGGGGCCGCCGCGTCGCACTGGAAGGCACGGGCGCCGGACGGGGATCAAGAACGACTGGACTGCAGATCAGACGGATGGGCCGGATGAGACGGGTACTGCAACTGCATGACCAGGGGGCTTCAAGGGGAGGCTCGGCGCGCCGGGCGACCGGAATCTTCCACTGAAGCCCCCCAAGAGTTCATCCGTCTCATCCGAATCATCCGGATCATCTGCAGTTCCCTCGTTCTTGGCGCCCGCCGGCCCGTACGTGGGTTGGATGCGGTTCAGGCCCCGGCTAACTTTGATGATTGGTCCTCAACCGCTCATCGCCGGACGCCCGTGGACACTTCGCTCATCCGTAATTTCTGCATCGTCGCGCACATCGATCACGGCAAGTCGACGCTCGCCGACCGCCTGATCGAGGCCACCGGCATGCTCCAGAAGCGCGAGATGAAGAGCCAGGTGCTCGACACGCTGGACCTCGAGCGCGAGCGCGGGATCACCATCAAGCTCAACGCCGTCCGCATGTCGTACGCCGCCGACGACGGCAAGACGTACGAGCTCAATTTGATCGACACGCCGGGGCACGTGGACTTCACCTACGAGGTCTCGCGCTCGCTGGCCGCGTGCGAGGGCGCGATCCTCGTCGTGGACGCGTCGCAGGGGATCCAGGCGCAGACGCTGTCGAATCTCTTCCTGGCGCTCCACGCGGGGCTCGAGATCATTCCCGTGCTCAACAAGATCGACCTCCCGGGCGCCGAGCCCGAGCGGCGCCGCCAGGAGCTGCACGACCTGATCGGCGCCAGCCCCGAGGAGATCCTGCTCGTGAGCGCCAAGGAGGGCGTGGGCGTCCCCGAGCTGCTCGAGCGGATCGTGGCCAAGGTGCCGGCGCCCAAGGGCGATCCCGAGGCGCCGCTCCGCGCGCTCATCTTCGACTCGTACTACGACCGCTACCGGGGCGCGATCCCCAGCGTGCGCGTCGTGGACGGCACGATCCGCCCCGGGCAGAAGGTCTTCTTCGCCTCGGGCAGCCGCGATCCGTACGAGGTGGCGCAGGTGGGCTACAACCAGCTCCGGCAGGTGCCCGCCGAGTCGCTCGGTCCGGGCGAGGTCGGGTTCGTGGTGGCCAACGTGCGCTCGGTGAAGGAGACGCGGGCCGGCGACACGATCATGGACTTCGACCGGCCCGCCGAGCAGCCGCTGCCCGGCTACCAGGAAGTCCACTCGATGGTGTTCTCGGGGCTCTACCCCACCGACACCCAGCAGTACGAGACCCTGCGCGACGCGCTCGACAAGCTCGTACTCAACGATGCGTCGCTGCACTTCGCCCCCGAGTCGTCCACCGCGCTCGGCTTCGGTTTCCGCTGCGGGTTCCTGGGGCTGCTGCACATGGACATCGTGCAGGAGCGGCTGGAGCGCGAGTTCGATCTCGACCTCGTGACCACGGTGCCCAACGTGGAGTACCACGTGTACTACACCGACGGCACGATGGAGCTGATCGAGAATCCGTCGCGGATGCCGCCGCCGGCGAACATCGACCGGATCGAGGAGCCGTACGTGAAGGCGCGCATCATGGCGCCGGCCGACTACATCGGCCCGATCATGACGCTCGGCACCGAGCGCCGCGGCGTGTACAAGAACATGACGTACCTCGACCAGTCGCGCGTGGAGTTCGACTGGGAGTTCCCGCTGGCCGAGATCATCCTCGACTTCTTCGACCGGCTCAAGACGATCAGCCGCGGCTACGCGTCGCTGGACTACGAGATGCTGGAGTACCGCCGCAGCGACCTCGTGAAGCTCGACATGCTGATCAACGGCGACGCGGTGGACGCGTTCAGCGTGATCATCCACCGCGACAAGGCCTACGAGTGGGGGCGCAAGATCGCCGACAAGCTCAAGGAGCTGATCCCGCGCCAGCTGTTCGAGGTGGCGATCCAGGCCGCGATCGGCACCAAGGTCATCGCCCGCACCACGGTGAAGCCGCTGCGCAAGGACGTATTGGCGAAGTGCTATGGCGGCGACATCACCCGCAAGCGCAAGCTCCTCGAGAAGCAGAAGGAGGGCAAGAAGCGCATGAAGCAGGTGGGCGCGGTGGAGATCCCGCAGGAAGCCTTCCTGGCGGTGCTGCAGGTCGAGTGAATCGCGCCCGGCCGGCACCAAGAAGGCAGGGTGTGAACGACTGACGATCCGGACAACGCCCGGACGAGACGGGTACGGCAACCGCAACGGCATGACCAGGGGGCGTCAAGGGAAGACTCGGCCCGCCGACCACGCCGAGTCTGGCCCTGAAGCCCCCTCAGTCATGTCCGCCTCGTCCGTATCGCCCGTCTCGTCTGCAGTTCACATTCTCCGTTCTTGATGCCCGCCCGGCGGCGAGCACGTAGATTGCGGGACCGCACGACTCCCGCCCCGCCATGGCCTCCATCGTCATCCAGACCAGTTTCCTCGGCGACATGGTGCTCACCACGCCGCTCATCGCCGCGCTCGCCGAGCGCGGACCGGTGGACGTCGTGGCCACGCCGGTGTCGGCCGGCCTGCTGGCCAACAACCCGCACGTGCGCACCGTCATCGAGTACGACAAGCGCCGCTCGGCGCGCGGACTGCGCGGGTTCGGGCGCGTGCTGCAGGAACTGCGGAAGAGCCGCGCCGACACCGTCTATCTCGCCCAGGGCTCGCTGCGCAGCGCCGCGCTCGCCTTCGCCACGGGCATCTCGAAGCGCGTCGGCTTCCGTACGTCGGCCGGGCGGCCGCTCTACTCGCGCACCATTCCCTACCGGCGCGACCTGCACCACGCCGCGCGGCTCTGGCAGCTCGCCAATCCGGGACGCGAACCGTCGCCGGAGGAAATCCGCCCGCGCCTGTATCCCGGCCACGCCGAGCGCGCCTCCGTGGACGCGCTGCTCCCCGCCTCCGCGGGCGAGTCGCGTCCGCTGATCGCGCTGGCCCCGGGGAGCGTGTGGGCCACCAAGCGCTGGCCGTACTACAAGGAGCTCGCGCGCGCCCTCGCCGCCGAGGCCCGGCTGGTCGTGGTGGGCAGCAAAGACGACCGGGGGCTGGCCGAGGAGATTCTGGCCGTGGCCGGGGCGGGGGCGGTGGACGCCACGGGGATGCTGTCGCTGCTCGCGTCGGCCGAGCTGATCGGCCGCACGCGCGTGTTGGTGACCAACGACTCGGCGCCGCAGCACCTCGCGTCGGCGATGAACACGCCGACCGTGACGCTGTTCGGCCCCACCGTGCCCGAGTTCGGGTTCGGCCCCCTGGCGGCCCATTCTATAGTTGTGGGACATCCCGGGCTGGAGTGCCGCCCCTGCGACAAGCACGGTCCCCCGGCCTGCCCCCTGGATCACTGGAAGTGCATGCGCGAGCTCCGCCCGGATGACGTGGCCGCGCGCGTGCGCCATCTTCTCTCCACACTCACCCAGCCCTCATGACACCGAACCCGGCGCAGGAATTCATCATCGGCGTGGATCTCGGCGGCACGAACATCGTGACGGGAGCGCTCGCGCCCGACGGTTCGCGCACCTGCGGGGTGCGCTCGACGCCCACCGAGGTCGCCTCGGGCGCCGAGGGCATCGTGGACCGCATCGTGGGAGCGATCGAGGGCACCATCGCCGACACGATGAAGGAAGCGGGCGTGTCGCGCGGCGCGTTCCGCGGCATCGGGGTGGGCGCGCCGGGCCCGCTGGACCGCGAGCGCGGCATCGTGATCGTGGCGCCCAACCTCGGCTGGCGGAACTTCCCGCTCCGCGACCGGGTCGCCGAGCGCGTGGGGCTCGAGGTGACGCTCGACAACGACGCCAACTGCGCGACGCTGGGCGAATGGTGGCTGGGCGCGGCGCGCGGGGCGCGGCACGTCATCGGGCTGACGATCGGCACCGGCATCGGCGGCGGGCTGATCTTCGACGGCCGCCTGTTCCACGGGGCGTCCGACGTGGCCGGCGAGATCGGCCATACGACGATCGATATGAACGGCCGGTACTGCAAGTGCGGCAACTACGGGTGTCTGGAGGCGTACGCCTCGGGGCCGGCGATCGCGACGCGGGCCCGCGAGGTGCTGGAGCGCGACGGCACGGCGTCGCGCATGCCGGGCATGGTGGGGGGCGACCTCGACCGGCTGACCGCGCAGACCGTCTACGACGCGGCCAAGGCCGGCGACGCGGTGGCCGACGAGATCGTGCGCGACACGGCGCGGTATCTGGGCGCCGGGCTGGCCAATCTCCTCAACGTGTTCAATCCCGACGTGGTGGTGATCGCGGGCGGGGTGACGTTGGCCGGCGATCGGTTGTTCGTGCCGTTGCAGGCGGAGGTCCGGCGGCGGGCGTTTGCGCCCGCTGTTGAAGCGGTCCGTATCGTCCCCGGAGCGCTGCCCGGGACGGCGGGGGTGGTCGGGGCGGCCAAGGCCTATATCGAGCGCTAGTACAAGAAGCGCCGGCAAGAACCGCGCCTACAAGACCGGCGCGAGCAAGTCGGGCGCAAACAAGACCTGCGCCGGCAAGTACCGCGCTGGAAACGGTACGGCCTTCGGCCCCGTCACCAGCGCACGGCGGGGCGAAGCCCCGCCGGCTACGCGCGGTTGACTGTCGTTCAGTTCCCAGCGCTGTTATTGTCCGCGCAGTTCTTGCCGGCGCTGTTTTTGCCTGCGCGCTTCTTGCCGGCGCGGTCCTTGCCGGCGCCCCTTGCACTTCGATGAACCGTCTGGGCCTAATAGGTACGTTCGTCTGGGACACCATCCACGGCCGCGACCCCCTCACCCCGGCCGTCGAAGAATGGGGCGGCGTGACCTACACCCTGGCAGGCCTCGACGCCGCCCTCCCCGACGACTGGGAAATCGTCCCCCTCATCAAGGTCGGGCACGACCTCGCGCCCAGGGCCCGCGAGTACTGCGCCTCGCTGCGCCGCATCGCCCCCGGGTGCCCCCTCATCGAGGTGCCCCACCCGAACAACCGGGTGGAAATTCGTTACGTGAGCGACAGCCGGCGCACCGAACGGCTCACCGGCGGCGTCCCGCCCTGGACCTGGGCCGGCCTCCAGCCGTTACTCCACGGGCTCGACGCCCTCTACATCAACCTGCTCTCGGGGTGGGAGATCGACCTCGAGACCGCGCAGTTGATCCGTCAACATTTTCGCGGCCCGATCTACTGCGACCTGCACTCGCTCATGCTCGCCGTCCAGGCCGACGGCCTGCGAACCCCGCGCCCCCTGCCAAACGTGCGCGAGTGGTGTGCCTGTTTCGACGTCATCCAGGTGAACGAGGAGGAAATGGCGCTCATGGCGCCCGATCCGATGGCGCTGGCCGCCACGGCGCTCGACGCCGGCGCGCGCTGTTTGGTGGTTACCCTCGGCGCACGGGGCGCGGCGTATTTCGCCGCGGGCGACTTCGAGCGGCTCGTCGATCTGCGGCGGCCGCGCCCGATGGGCGCCTCGGCGGGTCCGCTCCGCACCGCGCTCGTCCCGACGCCCATGTCGGGCCCCGCCGGCGGCGATCCCACGGGTTGTGGTGACGTGTGGGGCGCCACCTATTTCTCCAGACTGCTCGCCGGTGATAAGTTGGGTGACGCAATCGTTACCGCCCATCGGGCGGCCGGCCGCAACCTGCAGCACCGGGGCGCCACCGGTCTCGCCCAACATCTTCGAGGGGAACTCAGCGCCAAGTGACTACCGTCATCAACGTCCCGCCTTCGCTCGATGACCAGTCCTTCGAGCAGGTGCTGGAGCAGCTGGCGCCGGTCCCCCCGGACGAGAAGGTCCTGGTGGACGCCCGCCACTGCCGCTGGGCGTCGCCCTACGGGCTGACGGCGTTGCTCACCCTGGCCCAGACGCGGGCCGAGCGGCCGGCGTTCGCCGCCCCGGAGACGGAAGACACGGTGGGCTACTGGGCGCGCACCGACTTCTTCAAGTACGCCGAGGAGCTGTACGACCTCCACGGCAGCGTCCCCAAGCGCACAGGCGGCGACTCGCGCGTGCTGCTGGAGGTGACGCCGGTGGCCAAGAGCGAGGACGTGCACGAGGTCGTGGAGCGCATCCAGGCCAAGGCGCAGCAGATCATCTCGACCGAGCTGAGTCTGGACGCCAAGGCCACGGTGGGCTTCGCGATGACGCTCTCCGAGATCTGCCAGAACATCGTCGAGCACGCCGGGCGCGGCGGGTGGGTGGCCGTGCAGGCCTACACCTGGAAGAAGCGCCTCGGCCGGCGGGTGGTGCAGATCGCGGTGTGCGACGCGGGCATCGGGTTCCGGAACTCCCTCGAGGGAGCGCCGGGTCGCGTGCGCGACGACCGGTGGGACGACGGCGCGGCGCTCGAGGCGGCGGTGATCCGCGGCGTGAGCCGGTTCCGCGACCCGGGCCGCGGGCAGGGCCTTTCCGGCGTGCGCCGGTATTGCGGCCGCTGGGAAGGCAAACTCTCCATTCGCAGTGGCACGGCGCGCATCGCGCTCGTGCCCAAGTGGGATGAAGACGTCCCGCTTGAAGAGAATCTCCCCCCTTTTCCCGGCGCTCAGGTGCAGGTGACCATCCCGGAGCGCGCGGCGGGCAAATCATGAACCACATAGACCTGGGCACCGTTCTACGACAGACGGTGTCAGCGAATCTGTACTCCAACCTCGTCACCCGCCCCACGGGGCAGGCCGTCCGCAACCAGATCGAGCTGCTCATGCGCGAGGCGCACGAGCGAACGCTCACCGTCCTCGACTTCTCGCACGTGTCCATGATGGACTTCTCGTGCGCCGACGAGGTGATCGCCAAGCTGCTGTTGCGCTATTGTGCCGAGAATCCCCCGCACGAGGCCTATTTTCTGTTCCGGGGGGTGACCGACGACCACTGGGAGGCGATCGAGACGGTGCTCGAGCGCCACGGCCTGGCGCTGGCCATCGAGCAGGAGGACGGCGTGCACGTCGTGGGCGTGCTGAGCGAGCGCGAGCGCCGCGCCTGGGAGGCCGTCAAGCGCCACGGGCGCGCGTTGGCGGCCGATCTGGCCGGCGAGATCGGCGAGGAGGAGCCCGAGATCCGCAACACGCTCGACGCGTTGTGGCGGCGGCGCCTCGTCATGCGTCTGAATGAGGAGTACGTGGTGCTGGGGGGAGGTACGGAGCGTGGCTGATGTGTTGCAGCGTCCGTTGCGGGTCGCGCAGTTGATCGCGACGCGCGGGGGCGACGCGCAGCGGGGCCCGGCGGTGTTCATGCACCCCGAGGACGCCCGCGAGCGCCTGTTGGACGACGGCGAGCTGGCGTGGGTGTACGGGCCGCGGCGGCACGAATTGGCCACCGTGCACGTCGACGAGTCCATGAAGAAGGGGGACGTGGTGCTGCGCGACGTGGTGGGCGCCTCCCCGTCGGAAATCGTGCGGGTGATCAAGCCGGACCTGGATCGGCGCGGCACGCCGCCCGCATACGCGTGAGAAGAACGTCATGACCCGGAAACAACAGCGGATCCTCGACCGTGCCTCGCTGCCGCTCCACGGCGGCCTCGACTCCGGCGACCGTGAAGTCGACGCGCCGGTGGTCCGCGCGCTCTACCAATCGGTCAACTACATCCAGGAAGTCGGCACCGCCGAGGGGCTGCGCTACCCGCGCTACGGCAACGCGCCCAACGCCGAGTCGGTGCAGCGCCGCATGGCGGCGCTCGAGGGCGCCGAAGCGTCGGTCCTCCTGGCCAGCGGCATGGGCGCCACCGCCTGCGCGCTGGTCGCCCTGCTCCGCCCCGGCGACCACATCGTGGCCAGCGCCTGGATCTACGGCGGCACCCGCGCCCTGCTCGAGGAGGAACTGGCCTCGCTCGGCATCGAGGTCTCGCTCGTCGATCCGCTGGAGATCCGCGTCTGGCGCAAGGCGATCAAGAAGAACACCCGCGTCGTGTTCGTCGAGACGCCGGTCAACCCCACCTGCCGCGTGCTCGACCTCAAGGCGGTGAGCTACATCTGCAAGCAGTCGGGGATCGCGCTCGTCGTGGACGCCACCTTCGCCAGCCCGATCAACTTCCGGCCGCTGGAGCACGGCGCCGACGTGTCCATCCACTCGGCCACCAAGTATCTCAACGGCCACCACGACGTGCTGGGCGGCGTCGTCTCGGGGACGATCCCGTACGTCGAGGAAGTGCGCCGCAAGATGATGCTCTGGGGCCAGGCCCCCGATCCGTTCGCCGCCTGGCTCCTCGAGCGCGGGCTCAAGACGCTCGACGTCCGCGTGCAGCGGCAGAACGCGAACGCGATGCGCGTGGCCGAGTGGGCCGAGAAGTCCAAGGATGTGAAGCGCGTGCACTACCCCGGGCTCGCCTCGCACCCCGACCACGCGATCGCCAAGCGCACGCTGGACGGGTTCGGTGGCATGATGGCCCTCGAGCTGTCGGGCGGCGCCCGGGCCGTGGACCGCATGCTGCGCCGGCTCCGGGTGTTCCAGCACGCGCCCAGCCTGGGCGGCGTGGAGTCGCTGGTGTCCGAGCCCCGCCACACCTCGCACGCCGGCGTCTCGGCCAGCCAGCGCGCGAAGGCGGGGATCCCCGACGGGTTCGTCCGGCTCAGCATCGGCATCGAGAGCGCCGACGACCTCATCGCCGACCTCGAGCAGGCGTTGCGTTGACGGCGGCGGAGGCGGTGGGCGTGATCCGGTTCGATCGGGTCACCAAGGAGTACGCGAGGTCGGGGATGGCGCTGCAGGAGGTCTCGTTCCGCGTGGCCAAGGGGGAGTTCGTCTTCCTCACCGGCCCCAGCGGCGCCGGCAAGAGCAC
>JBJKPA010000195.1:0-5138 GCA_046706905.1 Gemmatimonadaceae bacterium | reverse complement strand
CCCCCGGCCTCCGCGGCCTCCGCGGCCTCCGCGTCCGCCCCGCGCCCCGCGGCGCGACGGGTCGAGCCCGGCGCGCGCGTCCTGGAGCGTGCTTGCCAGCAGCGTGCCCGTGAAGCACCCCACCGTGTACGGGTATTCCCGCGTCAGGTGATAGGCGTAGTCATATGATCGTCCGTCCACCGTGACGTGCCCGGCGCGCCCGTGGCAGGCGTCGAGCTGGGCGTCGGTGGTCCACGTGCCGTCGGCGTTCTTGAGGCCGAGGATGGGGTAGCCGTCCAGCGCCCACCCGACCACGCGGTCGGTGTACACGCCGGGGATGCACGGCGACGCATTGTGGTAGTGATATTGCGCGTTGGCCTGAGGATGGCCGTCGCAGTCGTCCTGGATCTCGTGCGCCGCCGCGTCGCGCCCCGCGTCGTCGAGGGCGTCGTAGAACGCCACGCCGCTCACGGTGAATCCGATCATCCCCATCGGCAGGCACTCCGGCTGGGCGGCGCGCTCGGGGTGCGCCGGGATGTCGAACGCGAGGTGCTGGGCGCCGATGTGGTTGGGATTCGTGTCCCACCGGTAGGCGCTGTCGGCCGGCGTGATCGGGAAGAGACCCGTGGGTTCGTCGATCGGCAGGCTGTTGCCGCGGAACACGAGATCGGCGCCGCTGTCGACGAGCGTGAACGACGCGTCGGGCCACAGCACGTGGCCCGAGACGTGCGGCTTCTCGAGCGGATTCCAGGTGTCGTCGTGGAACCAGGCGCCGGCGTGCCGCGCGCCCCCACCGCGGAACACCGCGCGGCAGGAGTACACGTTCCCCACCGCGGGGTGGTCGGTCACGTGGCCGTCGCCGAGCGGCAGGCTCTGCGCGAGTGCCGCCCGCGGCGCCGCCGAGAGGAGGGCCGCCGCGAAGACGGCCGCCGCGCCGCGGAGAAGTGCATCGTGCATGTCGTGTGATATCATGGCTCGACCCCAAGGTTCCGGATTGCTCTCTGGCAGACGGCCCGCGGGGCGCGGCGTTAACGATTCCTCGCGCATGCGTCGTGGCCGGCGGGCACCAAGAACGGAGGGTATGAACTGCGGACGATCCCGACAGCACGGACGAGGCGGACATCATCGTGAGGGCTTCGAAGCAAGGCTCGCTCGCCGACCGGGCCGCGTCTTCTCTTGAAGTCCCCTGCTTTCAAGCCCGTATCGCCCGTCTTGTCCGCATCGTCAGGTCCAGATTCTCCGTTCTTGATGCCGGCCCGGCGCCTACTGCGCCCGGATCATGCGCACGCCGAACACGGGCGCGATGCGGCCCGTGGCGCCGGCGTCGAACTTCACCGTGGCCAGGCGGCGGCCGTAGGTCGCCGTCGTCGGAATCGGATACTCGACGTCGAAGAACCCCTTCGCCGACGCGTTCGGGGCGAAGGTCGCCACCGGCGTGTCGTTCACCAGGATCCGGAAGTCGCCCGTCGTGGGCGTGAGCCCAGGGTCGTTGTAGTAGGTCACGACCAGCGTCATGCGCGCGTCGGCGTCCACCGGCAGGTCGTACGAGAACCAGCCCGGCCCGCCGCGGCCGCTGTGGCCGGCCGTCCGGTCCACCGGGCGGTTATTGATTGAACTCTGATAGTCGTCGCCGGCCTCGTCCTGCAGGTTGCCCGGACGCACGAACCCCATCGTCGCCGCCTCGAGCTGCTGTTGCCGCTCCTGCTCCGCGGAGAGCGCCGCGACGTGGGCGTCGAAGTCGGCCGGCGTCCAGAGGTCGTAGTACAGACTGTAGTTCCGCTCGTACGTGCGGTAGAAGGGCTTGAGCGTGAGATCGGCGGGCGCCGCGGCCGGCTGCTCCACCGTGCGCGCCACGCCGCGTGCCGTGAAGTTGCCGGGCGCGTCCGCGGGGAGCACCCAGTCGTCGAGCGTGCGGCCGGCGGCGACCAGCGCCGGCACCGGCGGCTTGTCGACGTACGCCGCGCGCCCCTCGAGCCGGGGGCCGTGATCGGCGGCCAGCGCCAGCGGGCCCCACATGATCGCCGTGACCGTCGGGAGGTCGGGGCTGAACTCGAAGCGCAGCGTCTTGGGCAGCGCCAGCTCCACCGTGTCGCCCGAATGCCACTCGCGGTCCAGCTCAACGAACGTGCTGGGCGGGAGCACGCGCGGGTCCTGGCTCACCAGCCGCCCGCCCGCCTTGCCGGGCTGCAGGCTGGCCAGCGAGGGCTGCGGCACGTCGGTGCCGTTCACGCGCACGCGGAACCCGTCGCCGGCCCAGCTCGGCCGGCGCAGGGCGAGCGTGAACCGCCTCGGCGACGGGGTGGTGATCGTGAGCGTCGCACGGTCGCCGTCGGGGAAGCCGGTGTCCATCGCGAACGTCACGCCGTCGCTGAACCGCGCCGTGGACGGCGCGAACACCGTGACCCAGCGCGTGTCGTCGCCCTCGTAGTAGATGCCGTAGCCCGCCAGCGCGTGGTTCTCCATCCCCGTGCCCACGCAGCAGGTGAAGGCGTGATACATGTCCTGGTATTCCTGCTGCTCGCCGCGCCCCACCGGTACCATGTACGACATGACGCCGTCGGTCGGGTCGATGGAGCTGAGCTGGTGGTTGAACAGCGCGCGCTCCTGGAAGTCGGCGTAGAACGGATCGGGGCGCAGCGCGAACAGCCGGCGCGTGAGCTTGAGCATGTTGTAGACGTTGCACGATTCGCAGGTGCGCCCGTCCACGCGCGCGCCCCACCCGTCGGCCGGCCCGAAGTACTCCGAGAGCCCGTGCCCGCCGCTGGCGTAGGTGTGGTGCTGCACGACCGTGTCCCAGAAGAACGACGCGGCGAGCAGGTCGCCCGAGTCGCCCGTGTAGCCGTAGCGCTCGGCCGAGCCCACGAGCTTGGGAATCTGGCAGTTGCCATGCTTGCCGTTCAGGTTGTCCTGCCCGCGCTTGAGCGCGTCGGTGAACGCGTGGTGCTCGAACTTGAGCGACAGCGCGAGCCAGCGCCGGTCGCCGGTGTCGGCCCAGAGATCGGCCAGCACCTCGTTCATCCCGCCCTGCTCGGTGTTGAGCATCTCGGCCATCTGCACGGCGTCGAGCGGGGCGAGAATGCCCTCGGCCCACGCGGCGAACTTCGTCTCCACGTCGAGCGCCGTGCGGTTGCCGGTGTGGCGGTACGCGTCGCGCAGGCCGGCGAAGGTCTTGTGCACCGTGTACCAGGGCGACCAGAGGCCGTTGAGGTCGAACGGCTGTGAGTGGATGATGCCGTCGTGCAGCTCGCCGAACGCCTTGCGCCCGTTCTCCAGCGCCACGAGGTAGCCGTTCCCGTTCTTGTCCTGCACCTCCTTCAGCCCCGCCACCAGATAGTCGGCCCGCTCCTTGAATCGCGCGTCGCCGGTGGCCTGGTACATGAGACTCACGGCGGACAGGTGGTGCCCCGCGATGTGCCCGGTGAGGTTGCGTCCGTCCCCATCCCACCCCCCGTATCCGGGGGCCTTGGGCTTCAACCCCGCCCGAATGCGGTAATAGGCCAGCATCCGGTCCGGGTCCAGCGAGAGCAGGTACTTCATGTCCTGCTCCTGCGCGTTCTTCAGCGGGCCGCCGGTGAGACGCACGTTGGCCAGCGGCACCGGCCGGGCGTGGATCATCTTCTCGGGGATGATGCCGGCGGACAGCGCCGCCCGGCGCGCCTCTTCCGTCAGCGTTGCCGCGCGGGCGTCCCCCGCGCGCACCCCAAGGGTCAGCGCCGCCGCCGCGCTGGCGGAGAGGGCAAGGAAATCACGTCGGGTAGTCGGCATGGGCACAGCAGGGTGAGGGACGGCAGGTTTGCCCTATCATAGCCGACGCCGGACGCGGCGGCGAGCGGGGTATTGAATACTTGATTGTATACAGTATCTTGGAACGGACGCCGCCTCTCACCCCAGCCACCCCGGCCGATGCTCACACCCAGCTCCCTCCGACTCGCCGCCCGCCGCCTGCGTCGTGCCCCCGCCTTCGCCGCCGCCGCGGCCCTCACCCTCGCCCTCGGCATCGGGGGCACCGTCGCCGTGTTCACGGTGGTCAACGGCGTGCTCCTGCAGCCACTCCCCTATCCTCGCGGCGACCGACTGGTGGATCTCTCCCACACCCTCGCGCTCACCGGGCTCACGCGCGTCGACCTGTCCGATGCGACGTATCTGGAGTATCGGCGCGACGACCGCGTATTCACCGACGTCGGCGCGTACCGCTCCACGGCCGCCAATGTGCAGCTGTCGGGGGTCGAGGCCGGCACCCGTGGGGCCCCCGGCCCCGCCCTCGCCACCGCCCCGGAGCGTCTCTCCGCCGGCCTCGTGACACCGAGCGTGTTCCGTGTGTTGCGGGTGGCGCCGGCCCGCGGCCGGGGATTCACCGATGCCGACGCCGCCCCGGGCGCGCCAGGCGTGGCGGTCATCTCCGCCGGCATGTGGCAGCGGGATTTCGGCGGCGATCCCGGAGCGATCGGGCGCCATCTGCTGGTCAACGGCGTGGACCGCGAGATCGTGGGCGTCATGCCGCGCGGGTTCGCCTTTCCGGCGGCGCAGATGCAGCTCTGGCTTCCCCTGTCCTTCGACGCCGCTCACACGAACTCCGCGGCATTCGACTATCGCGGCATTGCGCGTTTGCGCGATGGGGTGACCCCTGCCGGGGCGGCCGCCGACCTCCAGCGCCTGCTCCCCCGGGTACCGGTGGACTTTCCGGGGCGCCTCACCGCCGGTGCCATCGCGCTCACCCACATGGCCGTCGACGTACGCGCACTTCGCGACGTGGAAGTGCTGGGCGTGTCGCGGGTGCTCTGGATCGTGCTCGGCTCGGTGGCGGGGCTGCTCCTCATCGCCTGCGCGAACGTGGCGAATCTCTTTCTCGTGCGCGCCGAGGGACGCCATCGCGAGTATGCCGTCCGCCGCGCCCTCGGGGCCGGCCGGTCGGCGCTCATCGACGACTGCCTGGGCGAAGCGGTGGTGTTGTCCGCGCTCGGCGGCGTGCTCGGCCTGGCGGTCGCCGACGCCGGCGTGGGTCTGCTCAAGGCGCTGCCGATGAGCGCCAGCGTTCCCCGGCTCGGCGACGTGCACCTGGACGTCGCGGTGGCCGCGTTCACCGTGGGCGTTTCGGCCCTGGCCGCGCTGGCGGTGAGTGCGGTCCCCGCCCTGCGCGCCGGCGGCGGCTCCCTGGCCGC
>JBJKPA010000194.1:0-8715 GCA_046706905.1 Gemmatimonadaceae bacterium | reverse complement strand
CTGCATTCGACCCCCGGCGAGATCCGGCGGCGGGGCGGCGCGGCGTTCGTGGTGCGTGCCCTGCTGCGACAGGTGCAGCGGGCGAGCGAACACGAACACCAGCCGCGTCCCGCGCTCCATACGCCGGCGCTTGCCCTGTGACGCCGCGGTCGCAGTGCGCCCGATCTCCTGATTCTCCGAGGATTCGTTTATGATGCGACGCCGTCGCCAACTCACGCTCGTGTTCACCGCCGCTCTCGTCGCGGCGGCCGTCAGCTGCCGTGATTCGCAGCCGGCCGCGATGATCTCGGCGCCGGCCTTGAGCCACGTCGTCCCAACGCGAGACGACGGCCCCGGCAGTGCCCAGCTCGTGGCGTGCCAGGCACACGGCGCGCTGTCGACGAGCGAACTGGTCGGGCCGCACGGCGGCGTGATCCAGGTGGGCGGCGACCAGCTCGTGATTCCGGGCGGAGCGCTGGAGAATTCGACGCTGATCACGGCGACGATTCCGGCCGACACGCTGGCCGACATTCAGTTCGGGCCCCAGGGACTGCAGTTTCAGAAACCGGCCATTCTCGTGCTGAGCACGGCGGGCTGCAACCTCACCCAGGGGCAGCCGCAGCATGTCGTGTATCTGGATGCCGACGGGCAGGTTCTCGAAACGCTGAACGGCAACCCCGCACCGGGTGGGAACGGGGTGACCACGAAGATCGGTCACTTCTCATCGTACGCCGTAGCGTTCTAACTCGACTACCAGGACCAAGGGGCCTCACCGATGCCGGCACCCGAGCGACGCACCGCCTTCGAATCCGAACTCGCCGCGGGCGAAGCCGCCGAAGAACGCGGCGACTACGTCCAGGCCGCAGCGCTGTACGCCCCGCTCGCCGAGGACCGCGATCCGGAATTTCGCGCCGAAGGCCTGTTCCGACTCGGACGAGCCGCGTGGCGCCAGGGGCGGTTCGATCAGGCCGTGGCGGCGTATGGCGAAGCACGCACGGCCGCTCGGGCCGCGGGCCGGGTGGACCTCGAAGCGCGCGCCGAGAACGGGATCGGCATCGTGCACTACTCGCGCGGCGAATACGCGCAAGCCCGCGCCTCGTATCAACTGGCGATGGACCGTACCACCGACCCGGTCCTGATCGGCCGCTTCATGCTGAACCTGGGCGTGATCTGCAACATCGAGGGCGACCTGGACAATGCGCTGTGGCACTACCTGCGCGCCCGGGCGCTGTTCCGGGACAACGGAGACCGGGCGAGCGAGGCCCTGGCGCTCCAGAACCTCGGGATGATCTATGCCGACCGGCGGGAGTGGGAGGCCTCGACCGACATGTACGAGCAGTGCCTCGGGTTGTGCGAGTGGCTGGGGAACCGCCCGATGGTGGCGAAGGTGCTGCTGAACCAGACCGAGGTGCTGGTGGCCCGCGGTGAATTCGAGCGGGCGGTGCACAACTGCGAGCTGTCGAAATCCATCTCGGTGGAGATCGGCGACGAGGTCGAACGGGGAGAGGCCTTCCGGTGGCAGGGATACGCGCATCGGATGGCCGGGCAGGCCGACGCCGCCGAGATCGCGCTCAAGGAGGCGCTGCGCGTGGCGCAGCGGTTCCGTGTGAAACTGCTCGAGGCGGAAGTGAGCCGGGAGCTGTGGGAACTGAAGCGCGCGTCAGGCGACGGCGACACCGCGGCGCGCTGGCGCCAGAAGGCGCTGGATCTGTTCCGGGAACTGGGCGCCCACCGCGAGTTGGAAGCGCTCGAAGGGGAGTCGGCGCCCAAGGCGTGATGGCGAGGCGGCGCGGGCCGGCGGCGACTACTTGTTGAGGCCGCCGAGCTTCCAGGTGTTGGCCTGGGCGTTGTAGAGGTACCAGTCCGTGCGCCCGGTGCCCTGCGTGAGGCGAACCGCGCGGTAGGTGCGCGTCGGATTCGCCGGACCGGCGAGATAGAGCTGCAGGTCGCTGGTCGCCGCGCCGTCCCGGTGGAAGGTGACGGTCGGATACCCGTCCATCGAGCCGAGATGGTTCCCGACCACGGCCGAAGTCACGGCGCTGTCGAGTCCGGTGGGCGGCACCATGAACTGGACGCCGTCGTTCAAGGGATAGGAGCGCTTGTGCTCCGAGCTCTCGATCGTGCCGTCGTTGTTCACGTCCTCGGCCCAGAGCAGGGCGTTGTGCACGGTGTCGATCGAGATGACGACGTCGTACTGCCGTACGAGGGCGGTGCGTTGCGCCTGCATCAGCACGCTGCGCACGCCCTGGACCGCGGCGTCGGTGCGGTAGCGGGTGATGTCGAGGTGCGGGATGGCAAGCGCCATCATGGCTCCCACCATCACGAGAACGATGAGGATCTCGATCAGCGTGAAGCCAATCCTGCGTCGGATTGTTGCGAGGTGGTTGCCAGTCATTTGACTTTGCCCATGAAGGCCTGGGTATCGGCGGGCGTTCCGCACACACGACTACATAACTACACGAACCATAGACCCCGTCAGCAACAGCTGCCGTGACGCACAACATCACGACAGAGGCCTTTTTCATCACATTCTGAGCATCGTTTCTCGCCCAGTGAGTACCCTCGAGCCGGAGACCGCCACCGCACCGGCCGCTAGCCGCCCGTGGTGATGCTCTTGAACAGGTTCACGACGTTGAAGCCGATGGGGTTGACCTCGTAATACCGATTATCGGTGAAGCGGCCGGTGGTGGGGAAGTAGGGAGGCGGATACTCGGCCGCGCAGGCATCGTAGCTGTACTGCTTGCTGAAGCCCCATCCGTTGCTCGCGCCGACCGGGCCGCGGACCACCTGGATGATGCCCCCGGTGACGTAGAGGCAGCCGCGGCCGACGGGTGTGCCCTGGCAGTTCAGGTCGTTGGTCGGCCCGGAGGTGAAGTTCTGCACGCGGAACGACGTGTTCAGGGCCATGGTCACGGCCTGGATGTACATGTCCTGCGTGTCGTCCAGTGAGCGCCAGATCGTCGAGCCGCCGGGGTTGACGTTCTGCGGAGAGTTGATGCCGTTGTCGGCGACGACGACATCGTTGTCGGCGATGAGGCCGAGCACGTCGGCGCAGGTATTGAGCGACGGGTCGTGGGCGTATCGGATGTCGTCGAGGAGGACGAGGTCGCCGTTGTGCGCGTACAGCGTCGTGCGGCCGCGCACCGTGCCGCTCACGCCGGCCGTTCCGGCCACGTAGATGACGCCCTTGTAGTTGGCGTTCAGGGAGCGTGAGAGCGGGAAGAGATAGTCGGCGTCGGCGCGCTTGGCGGCCACGACTGCGGCGGGCGTATCGGTGTACTTGACCCAGGAGCCGTAGGCCCCGTTCGGGGTGAAGGTGGTATCGTCACCCCCCTTCTGCCATTGAGCGGCGGTGTACATCGGCGTATTCCGGGAGATGGCGACGAGGTGCGGGTCGCCACCCGGATAGCAGCGGGCTCCGGGGTGCTGCATGATGGTCGAAATCGAGGCGTTCTGCTCGGCGGTGGCCTGAGGATCGGTCATGCCGCCGGCCTTCATCAGGGCCTTGAACCAGGGCGTGTTGTGCACCGCGGCCGGAAAGAATTTCAGCGGGCCGCCGGGCGTGACCGGGTGCCAGTCGCCGCAGTTGAGATAGGCCGACGTGCTCGTGACGCCGGGCCAGTCGCCGCGCAGCCAGGCCTGCTGGCCGGCATTCGCCTGGTAGACGCGGAAGAAGCCCTCGTTGTCGTCCAGGGAGTCGCCGTCGCCGTTGAGATCGGTGGCGACGAACTCGATGCGCATGAGGACCGTCGTCTCGTCGCCGGTGGTGGGCGCGGTGAAGTTGTAGTGGGCAGAGCTCGCGTAGCTGGAGAGCTTGGAAAGCGTGGTGGTGGTGGGCAGCGGGACGGACCGCTGATACTGGAGGTACCCCTTCATGAACGTGCCGTAACCTGCACCGCTGACGTACTGGGCGGTGGCGACGCTGTCGTGGAAGGTCGCCCCGCCGGTGCCGATATAGATGATGTCGTTCGACCAGACCGGGCCCCAGAGCTGATCGTTGTTGTTGAAGTAGATCGTGCCGTACGGGCCGGTTTCGCTGTTGGACCAGTAGGCGTACTTGGCGAAGCTTTCCTGCACGACCTCGAGCCGCTCGATGTACGAGACGCCGATGTTGTCCACGGCCTGCGAGACGATGCTGGCGAAGTTGCCGTACTGGCCGGAGAGCGAGCCGGTGGGGCCGACCCAGACGTTGACCTTGATGCCGGGCACGGGGACGTAGTCGGCCGACTCGATGACGGCGTTGCTCATGAGCTCCGACTCTCCGCTGTCGGGGAGCAGCGCGGCGTTGCGGTCGAGACGGCTCTTGACCATCTGCAGGCCGGACTCGGCGGCGTACTTCAGGTCGCGCTGGTGGTCGACGGACTTGGCGAGGAGTGTGGCGTTGGACGTGAGGATGATGGCCGCGGTGGCGAGCGCCCCGATGACGAGCGTGAAGATGAGGGCGACGCCGAGGGCGAACGCCGGGCGCGCGCGCAGCCGTCCGGCAGGGAACCGGCGGGCGGATGTCGACAGGCGCGGGGTGCGGGACGTCATGCGAGGCGGCACTAGGGAACGTTGACGATGGACGTGGTGCCGGGAGTCGAGGTGCTCGGCGTACAATCTTGCGCCGCCACGCCGTAAATCCAGGCATCGCCGTGGGAGACGGCGTTGTCGGTGAAGGTGTACGACGAGAGGCCGGCCGGTACGGCGGCGTACGCCTCGTTGCTGAACGAGGTGGCGGTGCTCGGGCGACGGTAGATGATGTAGCGATAGACGTCGTTCTCGCCCTGGCCGTCGTCGTCGGAGCGGCCCCAGCTGAGCTGAACGAACGGCGCCGACGCGCCGGCGGTCGAGGTGGTGAACGACACGACGACGCCCCCCGGCACCTGCCCGCAGCTCGTGCGCGGATTCAACCCCGTGTTGAGCAGGCGGATCATCGTGGTGAGCGGACGCAGCACATCGCCGGACTTGGGGTCGTGGTAGACCGCGTTGATCGTGACGCGGACGGCGCGGATGCTGTCGATGAGCGCGTAGGCGCCGGTATCGGCGGGCGACTCGTGGGCGGCGGCCCAATGGTAGAGCGGGAGCGACGACATGGGCACCGGGGCCAGCGTGTCGGCGGGGGTGACCCGGAAATACTGAAAGACGGTGTCGCCGGGGGCGTACTGGACGCCGCGGGCGATGACGTGCGGCGTGGCGTTGTTGACGCGGCGCCAGAGGATGTACTCGGTGCTGATCGCGGTGGTGGAGTCCTTGACGAGGTAGTACGAGATGGTCTCGGCGCCGCCGAGGATGCCGGCCGCCTGGTAGTAGGTGCTGTCGGGATAGGTGAACGACGAATTGGGGAGCGTGATCGCGTCGCTCTCGCGGAGGACCGACGTGGTGGTGGTGTCGGCGGAGGGATCGATGTAGACGGCGATCGGATCGCTGGTGTCGGTGGAGACGAGGTCGGCGTTGAACGTGATGGCGGTGGGGGCGGCCTGCACGAGGATCGGCTGTCCCGGCGAGACGCCGGCGCCGGCGACGCGGAGGTCGCGGTCGATGCTGGTGATGGCGAAGCGCGCGTTGGCCTGGGCCTCGAGGCTGCCCGACTGACTGGCGAGGAGATCGGAGCTGCGGCGGAAGGTCTGCACGGCGACCGCGACCACGATCATCATGAGGAGCATGGAGATGAGCACCTCCATGAGCGTGAATCCGCGGCGCACGCGGTGGAGCGGAAGCGGCGTCATCGGCTAGAACGCAGCGATGACGGTGGTCTTGCGGATCGTGTCGGGCATCGCCGGATTGGTGACGATGACCGTGACCACGCGGTAGTCCACGCTATCGGTTGGGTCCCCGCCCACGTGCCGGATGAGGGTCCGGCGGACGAAGCCCGTGTTGCCGGCGCCGGGGATATTCGTTTCGGTGCCGGCGAACGAGTCGAGCGACGAGTAGTGCAGCGCACTCTTGATGGTCTCGATGCGATCGACGGCCAGCTCATTGGCCGTGCCGAGGAAATTGGAGTCGGTGCCGGCGTGCGCCATGCGGGAAACGAACAGCGCGAGGCCGAGGAGCGCACCGCCGAGGATGAGCAGGGCGATGATGGTCTCGATCAGCGTGAATCCGTTCCGCGCACGCCAACGGCGACGGCGCAGGCTCATCACAACCCTCCGGCGATCCGGTCGGTCAGGCAGGGCAACTTCAGGCACGGCATGAAGCTAGAGCGAAATGGCCCGGTTGGCGATTCCGCGCGCGGGAACGGGGGTTGGAGGGGGATAACCCCGCGCAGCGCCCAGCGCACGCTAAATTTCCGTCGGTTTCCGTCCGCCGCGAGGAGCAAGCCGTTCCGATGCCGATTACCGACTTTGCCGCACTTCCCACCGACGCGAGGGTCTGGGTGTTCGCCTGCGATCGGTCGCTGACCGCCGACGAGGCCCGTCCGTTCCTGGCCCAGGTGGATGCGTATCTGGCGCAGTGGAAGGCACACGGCACGCCGCTCCGGTGCGCACGCGCGTGGGCGCACGACCGGTTCCTGGCCGTGGGAATCGATCCGACGGCGGAGCAGGCCTCGGGGTGTTCGATTGACGATCTATTCCGGCGGTTGCGCGGCATGGGCGACGCGATCGGCACGCAGATCATGGCGGGCGGGCGAGTGTTCTATCGCGACGCGACGGGGCTGGTGCGATCGGCGAGCCGGCCGGAATTTTCGGCAATGGCGGCGCGCGGCGATGTGACCGCGGACACGCGAGTCTTCGACACGAGCGTGATCGCGGCCGACGACTGGCGTGCGCGATTCGAGCGGCGCGCCGGCGACACGTGGACGAAGGAGCTGCTGCGCGTCAGCTGAGCCAGCGCTCGAGGTGCTCGCCGACGAAGTCGTCGTCGGTGAGATCGGGCGCGGCGTGGCGGAGGCCGGCAATGGCGCGCCGCTGACCGGGGGACAGGATCTCGCGCGGGTCGAGGCACCAGACACCGCGCATCAGGCCCTGGGCGCGCAGCACTTCGTGGATTCCGGGAATGCAGCCGGCGAAGCGGTGCGCGGCGTCGAAGACGATGCCGTTGGCGGCGGTGAGCGCGGCACCGCGGGCGAGCAGCGCGGTCGGAATCGCGCCGGCGTCGCGGACACGGCGGATCTCGGCGAGGAGCGCGACGGCACGGTGCGTCCAGACGGCCCACTGCCCGAGCAGGCCGCCGTCCATCCAACGTTCGCGCACGGTGCCGCCGACCGTGACGCGCACGGCGGTGACGAGATCGGCCACGATGTTGTCGTCGTTGCCGGTGTAGAGCGCGACGTCGTCACGCCGCGCCTCGAGCACGGCACGCACGACGTCGCCGGTGGCGTAGCGATCGAAGGGCGCGACCTTGATCGCCCAGAGGCCGGGCAACTCGCAGAGCTCGCGCCAGAAGGCGTGCGAGAGCGGTCGGCCGCCGACGGCGGGCTGGAGGTAGAATCCGAAGAGGGGGAGCACCTCGGACACGGCGCGGCAATGGCGCACGAGCGCGCGGTCGTCGAGTGCGTCGAGGCCGGCGAGACTGAGCAACGCGAGGTCGTAGCCGAGGGCGCGGGCCACTTCGGCCTCGCGGCACGCCTGGGGGGTGGAGCCGGTCACGCCGGCGACGAGCGCGAAGGGGCGCCCCGCGGGGAGCCAGGCGCGCGCAGTCTCGGCGGCGAGGGCGAGCACGGGACGATAGAGGCCGTGCTCGCGAATCGCGAACTGCGTGGTGTGCACGCCGACGGCGATGCCGCCGGCACCGGCGTCCACGTAGTAGCGGGTGAGCGCGCGCTGGCGCCGCTCGTCGAGCGTACGACGCGGCGTGAGGGCCAGCGGATGCGCGGGGATGACCTGTCCCTCGCGGAGGTGGGCGCGGAGACCGGTCATCAGAAGGCGCCGTCGCGCGTTTCGAAGTGGGTGGGCTTGTCGAGCAGCGGCCGGTCCTCGCGCACCCAGTCGGCCACCCAGTCGAGCATGGTGTCGAGCGGTGTCTCCGGGGGACCGAGCGTGGCGGCCATGCGTTCGGTGTTGCTGAGCAGCGCGTCGGGCTGCTCGGTGCCGTCGAATCGCGGCGCGCGGCCGAGGCGGCGGCCGAGCGCTTCGGCGACGGCCCGGACGGAGAGCGTGTCGGCGCCCGTCACGTTGAGTACGAAGGGCGGATCGGCGGCGCGCGGGAGCAGCTCGAGCGCGGCGCGGTTGGCGTCGCCCTGCCAGATGACGTTGACGTAGCCCATGGCGAGGGCGACCGGCTGGCCGCGCCAGATCCGGACGGCGAGGTCGGTGAGGACGCCGTAGCGCAGGTCGATGGCGTAGTTGAGGCGCATGAGCGCGACGCGCGCCCCCTGCTGGGCGGCGTGCGCGAGCACGCGCTCGCGGCCGAGGCAGGACCAGGCGTATTCGCCGGCGGGCGCCGGCGGGTCGGTCTCGCGCGAGCCGCCGCTGGCGATGGGAGTGAGCGCGTAGACGTTGCCCGTGGAGAACGCGACGATTCTGGAACGTGAATACCGCGCGGCGCATCGCGCGGGCACGGCGACGTTCATCATCCAGGTGCGCGCCGGATCGCCGCCGGTGCCGAACTTCTGGCCGGCCATGAAGACGACGTTGGGGGCATCGGGGAGGGCGGCGACGGCCTCCGGGTCGAGCAGGTCGGCGCGGATCGTCTCGACGCCGGCGTCGCGCAGGGTCCGCTCGGCGCGGGAGGAGGAGAAGCGCGACACGGCGATGACGCGGCGCGGTCGCGCGCCGTCGGCGCGGCGGGCGGCGGCGAGGGCCAGGCGGGCGAGAG
>JBJKPA010000193.1:0-15734 GCA_046706905.1 Gemmatimonadaceae bacterium | reverse complement strand
CTGCCGGCCGGGCCCGCGCCGCCCCCCTCGATCGCCGCGTGCAGCGCCTGCAGCGTGCGCGGCGAGCCCACGAACAGATTCTCGGGATACGCCCGGTACCGCAGCATGCCGGCGTAGATCGCCTGCTGGTTGTACTGGTCGTTGCTCATCCCGGCCAGGTACTGGAGCCGCAGGTTGCGGTCGTGGTTGATCTGGGCGTCGGCCATCCAGGGCGCCAGCATCGGCCCCTGCGCGGCGAAGGTGGAGAACAGATCCACCGCCGAGTAGAACCCGATGTCCATGAGCGACCGGGCGACCGGCGCGTAGGCCGGCGTCTCGAGCCGCTGCTCGATGGCGTCCACGTTGATCGTGATCGGGCTCGGTGAGCCGACCAGCACCATGTCGTAGCCGCCGCCGTTGTACTCGTTCCCGAACACCATCCCCTGCGGGAACACCTTCATGAACGTGGCGACCTCGCTCTTCACCGCCGCCTCGTTGCTCTCGTAGAGCTGCACGAACAGCGTCACCACGCCGCCCGGATTGAGGTGCTGCTTCACGACCTTGAAGAACTCCTCGGTGTAGAGCGTGGCCGCGCCCTTGACCCAGGGATCGAGCGGATCGGACGTGATCGC
This sequence comes from Gemmatimonadaceae bacterium, assembly GCA_046706905.1. GTDB lineage: Bacteria > Gemmatimonadota > Gemmatimonadetes > Gemmatimonadales > Gemmatimonadaceae > JAGWRI01. The sequence goes on along the minus strand of JBJKPA010000193.1, from coordinate 15,123 downwards.
GTCGAACTTCTGGTCGGTCGTGAGCAGGTAGTGCCGCGCGTCGTCGATCTCGATGTGGACCTTGGGGTTGTTCACGACGTCGAAGTTCGGCCCCGAGAAGTATTTCGACACGACCTTGGGCACCAGCGGCTCGATCTCGGCGATCGTCTCCGACTTGACCGCGGGATCGATGGACACCGCGCCCGCTGTCACGCCGGCGCCGCACCCGATGACCAGCACGTTGGCCGGATTCGCCGGCAACAGCGTCGTCAGATGCCCGAGCATCCGCTGCAGCCGCATGTCCTGCGGCTCGCTGGACGCCTGTACCTTGCCCGCGTTGTGGTAGTTGAGCACGCCGTCCGACGACCGCGTCACGGCCACCGACGACTCGCGCCCCTCGCCCACGTAGATGATCTGCCCGTCGTACGGGAGATAGGTCACCATCCACCGGCCGTACGCCACGAGGAGCGGCGGCACCGCCGAGATCCCCGCGCCCAGCCAGATCGCCGCCGCCAGCGTGACCGCGCTCCGCGCGATCCCGCCGTTCGTCACGCGCAGCTTGGCGTCGCCCTCCGAAAGCACGGGGAGGAACATGAGGAACGCCGACACCACGGCCAGCGCGACCATCACCCGCTGCGTGTTCTGCGTCCCGATCCACGCGATGAGCCAGAGACTGGTGAGCGTCGCGCCCACGATGGCGCCCACGGTGTTCGCGGCGTACACGCGTCCCACGAGCCGGCCGCCGTCCTTCTCGCCGGACCCGATCCCGGCCAGCGCCAGCGGGAAGCTCGCCCCCCAGAGCAGCGACGCCGGGAGCACCGGCCAGAGCGACCGCACGAGGTCCAGCTCGAACAGATACTTGGGACTGCTCGCCAACCCGGGATTCACCGGCCAGTAGGGGAGCATCTGCGTGAGGGAGTATCCCGCCCACGCGATGGCCAGCACGAGCAGCGCCTGGCACCATCCCAGCGACCGCCGCGCGTCCGCCGTGGAGCGCGCCACCACCGAGCCCAGACTGCTCCCCAGCCCGATGCCGATCAGGAACGCGGCGAGGACGAGCGAGAAGGTGTACGTCGTGGCGCCGAGCAGCAGCGACAGGTTCCGCGTCCACACCACTTCGGCGGCCAGCGCCGTGGCGCCCGAGATGCCGATCGTGATGTAGACCAGCGACGAGCCCGGCGCCGGCTTCACCGGCTTTGCCTGCTCGGCGGGCTCCGGCGGCGGTGTGTGCTTCGTGACCATCGAGAGCGCGAACCCGCCCGCGGCGACCAACGCGTTGATCGCCACGGCCACGTACGTCGCCGTGGTCATGTCGTACACCCGGAGCAGGTAGAACCCGGCGAGCAGGCAGCCGAACACCGCGCCGGCGGTGTTGCCGCCGTAGAAGAAGCCCAGCCAGGCCACTCCGGTGGGCGTCGTTTCCACCCAGCGGGCGATTGCCGGGAGCGTCGCGCCCATGAGCAGCGTGGGCGGGAGCAGGCAGATGGCGCTCACGAGCCCGCGGAGGAACAGCCCCGTCATGCCGTGCATCGCGATCTTCGTATAGAGGCCGCCCGCGTACGGGAGCACGAACAGCACGACGAGTCCCAGCACGCCGATCGTCGCTTCGAGCGTCGCGTACACGCGCAGCGGATGGTGCCGCGCGGAGATCACGCGCGACAGCCCCAGGCTGCCCAGGCACATGCCGCCCATGAACGTCCCCAGCAACACGCCGAGCGACACGGCCGACGAGCCGAGGTTCAGCGACAGGAGCTGGAGCCAGACGATCTCGTAGATGAGCGCCGCGGCGCCGCTGCCCACGAACAGCAGCAGGAGCAGCGGGAGGTAGCGGTGCGAGGGAGCGGCGGCGGAAGCAGGAGGGGGGGATGCGGGGCCGGCGGCGGCGTGCGCGCGCTTGGGCATGGATGCCTCGGTGTGGACCGACGGAACGGGGAGGGGAACCTGAGCTGCGGAGGAAAAGCTGTCCCGAATACGCGGCACCGGCCAGGGGTGTTGGCGGCCGCCGAACGCGCCGCTTCCGCAGTTCCCCCGGTTCCCCGGGGCCGGTTCGGGCGGTACTGTGAACGCGGCATTCCCCTACTCGGTCGAGGGACGGCATGACGGTACCGGTCAACCTGAACGATCTCGAGGCCCTGGCGCGCGAGCGCCTGCCCCAGATGGTCTACGACTACTTCGCCGGCGGCGCGAACGACGAGATCGGCATCGCCGAGAACCGCCGGGCGTGGGAGGCGGTGCGGCTCCGCCCGCGCGTGCTGGCGGACGTGAGCCACGTGGATCCCTCCACCACCGTCCTCGGCCGGCGCACGGAGATGCCGGTGCTCACCGCGCCCTGCGGGTTCAACGGGTTGGCGCATCCCGACGGCGAGCGCGCCGTGGCCCGGGCGGCCGCGGCGGCCGGCGTGATCCAGGTGGTGAGCACCGCCGCCACGACGACCCTCGAGGACGTGGCCACCGCCGCGCCCGGCAACCGCTGGTTCCAGCTCTACTGCTACCGCGACCGCGAGGTGACGCGCTCCCTGGTGCAGCGCGCCGAGGCCGCGGGATACGAGGCGTTGTGCATCACCGTGGACGTGCCGTATCTGGGGCGCCGCGAGCGCGAGATCCGGAACGGCTTCCATCTGCCGCCCGGGGTGACGCTCAAGAATCTCGAGCCCTACGCCGCTTCGGAGATGGCGGTGGCCGAGCGCGACTCGGCGCTGGCCAGGTACGTGAACGCGCTGTGGGATCCCAGTCTCAACTGGGAGGCGATCGACTGGCTGCGGTCGATTACCAGGCTGCCGGTGGTGTTGAAGGGCGTGTTGGCGGGCGAGGATGCGAAGCTCGCCGCGGACCACGGCGCGGCGGGAGTGATCGTGTCCAACCATGGCGGCCGGCAGCTCGACGGGTCGGTGTCCACGGTGTACGCGCTGCGCGAGGTCATGCAGGCGGTGGGTGAGCGGCTGGAGGTGTACGTGGACGGCGGCATCCGGCGTGGGTGGCACGTGGTGGCGGCGCTGGCGATGGGGGCCAAAGCGGTGCTGATCGGGCGGCCGTATCTCTGGGGGTTGGCGGTGGAGGGCGAGGCGGGCGTGAAGCGGGTGCTGGACGGGTTCCGCAACGAGATCGTGCTGGCGATGGCGTTGGCGGGGCGGAGCCGGGTGGAGGACATCGACGGGGGGCTGATTGTGGGGGGAAGTCGGTAGGACGGTAGGACGGTAGGACGGTAGGCCAGTAGGACGGCAAACCAAACAACGCCGTTCACCGACTACCGTCCTACCGTCATACCCTCAGCTCTTGATGGAATCAACACTTGAGGGTATAGTGCCCGCATGGCCGATTCCGAGCTCGACCTCCTCCAGGGCACGCTCGACGTGCTCGTGCTCCGCGCGCTTTCCTGGCAGCCGATGCACGGCTACGCGATCGCGCGATTCATCCGCGAGGGCTCCGGCAAAGCGTTCCGCATCCTCGACGGCGCGCTCTACACCTCGCTCCACCGCATGGAGGAGAAGGGCTGGGTGGAGTCGGAGTGGGGAATCTCGGACAAGGGAAAGCGCGCGAAGTTCTACGCGCTGACCGCGTCCGGCCGTCGCGCGCTCAGGAGCGAAGCGTCGTCGTGGGAGCGGTACGTGGAGGCCGTGGCGGGGGTGATGAGCGCCGAGCCGGAGGGGGGCACGGCATGACGGCCGGGTGGCGCCGCTGGCTGCGCATCTGGCGCCGCACGCCGGAAGTCGACGTGGACGCCGAGCTGCGCTTTCACATGGAAACACGGGTGGACGACCTCGTGGCCCGCGGCTCGAGCCCCGAGGCGGCACGCGCGCAGGCGCTGGCCGAGTTCGGCGACGTGGAGGCGGCCCGCGCGGCGATGACCGAGATCGATCGCCGGATGGCGAGCCGTCGCACGCGCGCCGACTGGTGGGAGGCGATCGCACAGGACCTGCGGCACACGCTGCGCGGGCTCGCGCGGTCGCCGGGATTCACGGTCATGGTGGTGGTCACGCTGGCGCTCGGCATCGGGGCCAATGCGGCGGTATTCGCCGTGTTGAATCGGCTGTTTCTCGCGACGCCGGCCGGGGTCCCGCATCCGGCGCAGGTCCGTCGGCTCATCGTTGCCAATCCTTCTGCGGGACGGCTGCACACCCGGAGCGTGTTCAACTATCCGGAGTTCCGCAGCATTGCCCGAGCGCAACCGCCGTCCGTGCGCCTCGCAGGCTACGTGCCGGAGGCGCTCCCGTACGGCCGTGACGCGTCGGCGCCCGAGCGCCCGGTGGAATTCGCGGTCGGCGACTACCTGGGTATGCTGGGGGTGCAGCCGCTGATCGGCCGATTCTTCTCGGGCGAAGAGCTGCAGGTCGCCGGCCTCACGCCGGTGGCGGTGATCAGCCGGCGTCTCTGGCTGCGTGATTTCGGCGGCAGCCCGGCCGTGTTGGGCCGGCCGCTGGACCTTGGCGCACACCGGTACACGATCATCGGCGTGGCCGCGGATGGGTTTGCCGGGCTCAGCCTCGACCAGGTCGACATCTGGCTGCCGTTCAACTGCTGGGGCTGGTGGGTGGCGCGCGACCCGACGTGGTACGACCAAACGGGAACGCAGATGATCCGCGCCGTCGCGCGTGCGTCGTCCGCCTCCGCGATGCGGAGGGTGGCCCCCGCGGCCGCGCACGCGCTACGAACCGACGGGATCGCGTGGGATTCGACGGTGTCAGCGTCCCTGACACCGCTGCGTGGGGCCGGCGATCCCGAGTTCTACCAGCGTCAGGACGCCACGGTGCAGCGGCTCGCTCTGGTGGCCGCGATCATCCTGCTCATCGCCTGCGCGAACGTCACGAACCTCGCCCTCGGACGCGCGCTCAGCCGCCGCCACGAAACGGCGGTGCGTCTCGCGCTCGGTGTGAGCCGCCGCCGTCTCGTACTCCGGGCGCTCAGCGAGAGCGTCGTCGTAGCTCTCATCGCAGGAGTGGCGGCCGCGCTGGCGGCGACTTGGGCAACCGCGGTCCTGCGACGGCTGGTACTTCCCACCGTCGCGTGGGGCGCGACGCCGCTCGACGGGCGCGCCACCTGGTTCGCCGCCACCCTCTCGCTGGTGGCGGGACTCGCCGTGGGCATCGTTCCGGCGGTGCAGGGGAGTGACCCCGATCTCATGGCGTCGCTGCGGCGCGACGCGCGCGGCGCTGGACACCGCCGGGGCCGCGTACGGTCGGCGCTCGTCGTCATGCAAGCAGCGCTGTCCGTCGTGCTGTTGGCCGGGGCCGGGCTGTTCCTGCACAGCCTGCTGCGGGTAGAGTCCATCGATCTCGGGTACGATGTGCCGAACGTCCTGTTCGTGAGCCCGCGTGCCGGAGAGGACACGGCGGCGGCGCGGGCGTTGCAGGCCCGACTGCCGCTGCTCGCCGAGCGGCTGGCGCGGGTGCCCGGTGTCGTGAGCGCGTCGCTGATGTACATGCCGCCGATGTGGGGACTGAGCTGGATCGACACGTACCTCGCCGACGGCGATTCGGTCCCCGGCGCCTCGACCGGCGGAGCGCCGCTCGTCCTGCTCGGATCGCCGGGGTTCCTCTCGACGCTCGGAGTACACGCCGTGGCCGGCCGCCTGTTCTCCGCGGCCGACCGAGCGGGCGCCGAGCCGGTGCTCGTCGTGAACCGGGCGCTGGCGAAGGCCTATTGGCCCGGGCGGAACCCGCTGGGCCAATGCCTCATCCTCGAGAAACGCGCCGACACCTGTCGCCGAATCGTAGGCGTGGTGGGCGACGTGCACGTTGCCGGCCTGGTGGGGACACCGGGGCCCGCCTACTTCGTGCCGCTCGGCCAGGCGCCAGTGATGCGCACCGCGGGAACGATAGCCGTCCGGACGGTGCCGGGGCGCAAGGCGGCGGTGCGCACTTCGGTTGCGGAGGTCGTGCGCGGGGCGGTCGGGCCACGGGTGCGGCCCGGCATTGAGTCAATGGACGACCTGCTCGATCCGCAGTACCGCCAGTGGCGCATGGGGGCAGTGCTCTTCTCTCTCGCCGGTGTGCTGGCGCTGCTCGTGGCCGCGGTCGGGATCTACAGCACCGTGTCGTATGAGGTGCGCCAGCGCACACACGAGATCGGGTTACGCCTGGCGCTCGGCGCGCGCGGATCGCAAATCGCGGGCCTCGTGGTTGGAGAAGGCGTCCGCACGGTGCTCGTCGGCATCGCGATTGGCGTCGTGGCCGCCATCGCGCTGGGCCTTGTCGTGGGATCGCTCCTGTACGACACCCCACCCTGGGACCCCCCCGTGCTGGCGGCGACGGGCGTCATCTTGACCGGCGTTGCGTGTCTCGCGTGTCTCATCCCGGCGCGGCGCGCGGCGCGGGTGGATCCGATGACCTCGCTCCGGGAAGAGTAGGACCGTAGGACGGCAAACCAAACAACGCCGTTCACCGACTACCGTCCTACCGTCTTACTGTCCTACCGAGTCTGGTCTCCGCCGGCGAAACGGGGCACCTTTCTTCCATCCCCCCGGCAGGAGTCCCGACCCCTGACCACCGAAACCAGCTTCGTCCTCCTGTTCGTCGTCGCCACGGCGGTGGCCATCGCCGCGCGGCGGTTCCGGCTGCCCTACACCGTGGCGCTGGTGCTCGCCGGACTGGCGTTGGGCATCGTGCACCTGTTCGAGCCGCCCAACCTCACGCGCGAGCTGCTCTACGCGGTGTTCCTCCCCGGGCTGCTCTTCGAGGCGGCGTTCCACCTCGAATTCCGCGACTTCTGGCGCGACCGCGTGCCGATCGCCGCCCTCGCCGTCCCCGGCGTCGCCGCGGCGATCGGGCTCACCGCGGTGATTCTCGAGCCGGCGATCAAGGCGCTGGGCCTCGGGCCGGGTTTCGGCTGGCCGCACGCGATCGTGTTCGGCGCGCTGATCGCGGCCACCGATCCGATCGCCGTCGTCTCGATGTTCAAGAGCCTCGGCGCGCCGCACCGGCTGAGCGTGCTCATGGAGGGCGAGAGCCTGCTCTCAACGACGGCACGGCGATCGTCGCGTTCGCGCTCGTGCTCGACATCGTGGGCGGCAAGACGGTGTCGCCGGTCGGCATCGGCCTGGAGTTCGCGCGCATCGTGGGCGGCGGGCTGGCGGTGGGCATTCTCGTCGGGCTCGGCGTATCGCAGATCATCCGCCAGGTGGACGACGCGATGATCGAGATCACGCTCACCACGCTCGCCGCGTACGGCTCGTTCCTGGCCGCCGAGCAGATGGGCTTCTCGGGCGTGATCGCGACGGTGTCGGCCGGAATGCTGTGCGGCAACTACGCGGCGCGCACGGGGATGTCGCCCAGCACGCGGATCGCCGCCGAGACGTTCTGGGAATACATCGCGTTCGCGCTCAACTCGATCGTCTTCCTGCTCGTCGGCCTGCGCGTCCACATCAGCGAGCTGGCGGACGCGTGGGCGCTGATCCTCGCCGCCTACGGCGCGGTGACGCTGGCCCGCGCCGGGGTGGTGTTCGGCGTCTCGGCGCTCAATCGCGCCGACCGCGCGTCGGCCTGGCCGCGATCGTGGAGCGCGGTGCTCACCTGGGGCGGCATGCGGGGGAGCCTCTCGATGGTGCTGGCGCTCGCCCTCCCGCCCATGCTCGCCCAGCGCGACCTGCTGATCACGGTGACGTTCGGCGTGGTGCTGCTCTCGATTCTCGTGCAGGGGCTCACCATGGCGCCGCTGCTGCGGCGGCTCGGCGTGGTGAAGCGCCAGGAGGCGCGCCAGCAGTACGCGCTCAAGCGCGGCGAGTTGCGGATGACGGAGGCCGCGCTCACCGAGATCGGGCACATGGAGCGCACGCACTCGGCGCCGTCGGCGGTGCTCAAGGATCTCCGCGACGAGTACGAGGGGCGGCACCGCGACGCCGCGGCGGCCGTGGAGGCGCTGCAGCTCGAGCAGCAGGACCTCCGCGCCGAGGAGACGACGCGCGCCAAGCGCCACGTCCTGCTCGCCGAGAAGGAGGAGGTGCTGGAGGACTTCCACCGCGGCACGCTCTCGGCGGAGGCGTATGACGCGCTGTTGGCGGGGATTGATGCCCGCCTTGCACGACTGGATGCCGGGCCGCCCGTGGAGGAGCCGGCGAAGGCGGAGGAGAAGGCGCCTGAAGGAGACGTAGGACAGTAGGACGGTAGGGCGGTAGGACGGCGAACAGCGTCACGCTGTTCACCAACTACCGTCCTACTGTCCTACCGTCCTACCGCGTAAAACGCGCCCAGAATCACCCCGTACGCCACATGCCCCAGCAGCGTGAAGAACGGCGTCCTCCCCCCGTAGTTCAACGCCAAAAACCCCGGCGGCTCCAGGGCGCGCGTCGGATCGGGCCCCGTGCGCTCGCTCGCCATCCGCGGATGGATGGACGGCAGCAGCGGCATGAGCAGCACGAGGAAGGCGAGCCCGTGCACCAGTCCCAGCGCGCCGCCCAGCCACCACGTCGCGCGGTGCCAGCTCTCGAAGATCAGCGCGTAGAGCAGGGCGATGCCCACGCCGATCACGTACTGCACGGTGAAGCCGATCGGCGCCGCCCAGTCGTAGTTCGACGTGAACATGGTGCCGAGCATGAAGGGCAGGCTCATGCGCGACCAGCCGATGCCGCGGCTCCCCTCCATGACGGTGGACATGACGATGGTGGCGATGAAGCCCCACAGCAGCGCGCTCGGGAAGTTCATAGGCGGGCGGAGGTGAGCGCGGCCGGGCGCTCGCGCCCGGGCCGCAGGTGGGTGCCGCGCTCGTGCGCCAGCTGGAGCGCCGCGTCGATGAGGCCGACGTGCGTGAACGCCTGCGGGAAGTTGCCCAGCGCCGCGCCGGTCTTCGGGTCGATCTCCTCGGCGAACAGCCCGAGGTCGTTGGCGAACGACAACACGTGCTCGAAGGCGCGCGCCGCGCGCTCGTACTCGCCGGCCTGCGCCGCCTGTGACACCGCCCAGAACGAGCAGATCCCGAATGCGCCCTCGCTGCCGGGAAGCCCGTCGTCGGTGTCGCGGTAGCGATAGAGCAGCCCGTCGGTGCCGAGGTCGCCGACCACGCGCTCGAGCGTGCCCCGCATGCGGTCCGACGTCGCGTCGGCGTAGCCGTAGCGCGAGAGCAGGAGCAGGCTCGCATCCACCGCGTGGCCGTCCAGCGTGGCCACGTAGCTGTCGAGCGACGCGTCGAAGGCGCGCGTCTCGATCGCGGTGCGGATCTGCTCCTGCTCGTCGCGGTAGCGCGCCACCGGCGCGCGCAGGTGCCCGTGCTCGTGTAGCGCGCACAGCCGGTCGAGCGCCACCCAGCACATCGCCTTGGAATACGTGTTGTGCCGGCGGCCGCCGCGCGGCTCCCAGATCCCCTCGTCGGGCTCGCGCCAGCGCCGGCACACGGTGTCGCCGAAGCCGAGCAGCATGCGCCGCGTCCCGCGGTCGATGCGCCCGCCGCGCAGCACGAAGGCGTGTACGGCGTCGATCACCTCGCCGTAGATGTCGAGCTGGAGCTGGCCGTGCGCGTCGTTTCCGATCCGCACGGGCGCCGAGCCGTCGAATCCGGCGAGCCAGTCCAGCGTGTGCTCGGCCAGGTGCGTCTCGCCGTAGACGTCGTACAGCACCTGCAGCTCGGGGAGCGTGCGCGAGGTGGTGTGCAGCAGCCAGTGCAGGAACGACTCGCCCTCGGCCGCGTAGCCCAGGTCGAACAGCGCCTGCAGCGTGAGCGAGCTGTCGCGCAGCCAGCAGTAGCGGTAGTCCCAGTTGCGGACGCCGCCGATCGCCTCGGGCAGCGACGTCGTGGGCGCGGCGACCACCGCCCCCGACGGCGCGTATTCCATGAGCTTCAGGGTCAGCGCGCTGCGCAGCACCGCGTCGCGGTACGGACCGTCGTAGGTGCAGCGGCCGGCCCACGCCTGCCACCAATCAATGGAACGCTGGATCCGGAACTCGGCGTGCGCGCCGAGCGGCGGCAGCACGGCCGGCTCGCCGATGGCGGCCACGAGGCTCACGTAGTGCGTGTCGCCGGCCCGCATCGCCTGCCGGGCGGAGAGCGCGGCGCCGTCGCCGTCGAGTGCCACCGGACAGTCGCTGCGCAGCACGAGCGCCCGCCCCTCGTGCTCGTACCAGCTGCCGAGCGCGCCGCGTGCGCGGAGCCGCGGCACCACCCGCGCATAGTCGGGGCGCGGGTCGCACGTCACCTCGACCTCGACGGTCCCCTCGGGGCACGACAGGCGGCGCAGGATCTCGCGCTGCGGCAGCAGCTCGCGCCGCTGGTCGGCCGCCGAGGCGACGGGCATGAGATCGGTGAGCACCAGCACGCCGGTCGGGGTGCGGAAGGTCGTCTCGAGAACGCACGTCGCCTCGACGTAGCGGCGCGACGCCTGGAACGGGCCCACCGGGCGCACCGTGAACGCGCCGCCGCGCCCGCGGTCGAGCATCGCCGCGAACACCGACGGGCTGTCGAACCGCGGCCAGCAGAGCCACTCGATGGCCCCCCAGCGCGAGACGAGGGCCGCCGAGCGGCAGTCGCCGATGAGGGCGTAATCGGCGATCGCGGGATCGGGGAGGGGCGTGGGCGGATCGGGCGTCATGACAGGACCGGAATGCGACGCGGGGGTCACGCCGATGGAAAATTTGCTGTTCGCAACTTGCGCCGGAGGCGCCGATCGTTCAAGGATGAGAGACCCCCCGTTCTTCCATCTCTCGTGAACGAGGACCGACCGCACATGCCAACCGCTCCCACCCGTGCCCCGCTCGCCGGCCAGGTCGCGCTCGTCACCGGCGCCAACTCCGGCATCGGCGAGGCGATCGCGCGCGCCATGGCCGCCGCCGGCGCCGCCGTGGCCGTCAACTACGTCGTGCACCCGGAACTGGCGCAGGCCGTCGTGGCCGGCATCACGGGCGCCGGCGGGCGCGCCATCGCCGTCCAGGCCGACGTCTCGAACGAGGCGCAGGTGCAGGCGATGTTCGCCGCGACGATCAAGGAGTTCGGCACGGTGGACATCCTGGCCAGCAACGCGGGCCTGCAGGACGACGCCCCGTTCCTGGAGATGACGCTCGCCAAGTGGCAGCACGTCCTGAACGTGAACCTCACCGGCGGCTTCCTGTGCGCCCGCGAGGCGGCCCGCGAGTTCGTGCGCCGCGGCGTGCGCCCCGACGTGTCGCGCGCCGCCGGCAAGATCATCTTCACCAGCTCCGTGCACCAGATCATCCCGTGGGCCGGCCACGTGAACTACGCGACGTCGAAGGGCGGGATGTTCCAGCTCATGGAGAGCACGGCGCAGGAGCTGGCGCACCTCCACATCCGCGTGAACAGCATCGCCCCCGGCGCCATCAAGACGCCGATCAACCGCGCCGCCTGGGACACCGCGGCGGCCGAGCAGCAGCTCCTCAAGCTCATCCCCTACGGCCGCGTCGGGGAACCGATGGACATCGGCAAGGTCGCCGCCTGGCTGGCGTCGGACGACGCCGACTACGTCACCGGCGCGACGCTGTTCGTGGACGGCGGCATGACGCTCTTCCCGGGGTTCTCCACCGGCCACGGCTGAGCCGCCGGCGCGCTTCCCGGCGCTTGACGGCGAGGGTAACCTTCAGGTCCCCATGGCGACCGCCCTCGAAGTCAAACACCTCTCCGTCACCTTCGGCCGGGACCGCGTGCTGCGGGACCTGAGCTTCAGCGTGGACGCCGGGAAGACGCTCGCCATCATCGGCCCCAACGGGGCCGGGAAGACGGTGCTCTTCCGCGCCATCATCGGCGCGCTGCCGCACGAGGGCGAGGTCGTGTGGGCGCCGAACACGCGCATCGGCTACGTGCCGCAGAAGCTCGACATCGAGCGCGATCTGCCGCTCACCGGGTTCGACTTCCTCAAGGCCAAAGCGCACGTGACGCAGGACGCGCCGGAGGAGATTGCACGCGTGCTCCAGGCGGTGAGCCTGGACGCGGACGTCGCGGCCCGGCCCATCGGGACGCTCTCCGGTGGCCAGTTCCAGCGGCTGCTCGTGGCGTTCGCGCTCATGGGGCGTCCCACCGTGCTCATGTTCGACGAGCCCACGGCCGGCGTGGATCAGCCCGGGGAGGCGAGCATCTACGCGCTGTTCCGCGACCTGCAGCGCGCGCACGGGTTCGCGCTGCTCCTCATCTCGCACGAGCTGAACCTCGTCTACCGCTACGCCGACACGGTGCTCTGCCTGACGAGGGCCGAGGCGTGCTTCGGCCCGCCCATCGAGGTCCTCACCACCGAGCGGCTGCAGCAGATGTACGGCGCGCAGGTGAAGTTCCACGACCACGGCCACTTCCATGCCGGCCATTAGCACGCTGGTGCTCGCCGTGTTCATGGCGATCGCGGCGGGCCTCGTGGGCTCGGTGGCCGTGATGCGCCGCATGACGCTGGCGTCGGACGCCATCTCGCACGTCGCGCTGCCGGGCGTGGGCCTCGCGCTCATCCTGCGCTTCAACCCGGTGCTCGGCGCGCTCGCGGCGCTGCTCGTGGGGACCATGCTCGTGTGGCTGGTGGAGCGGCAGACGCGCATCCCGACCGAGGCGATCATCGGCGTGGTCTTCTCGGCGGCCCTCGCCGTGGGAAGCATGATGGCGTCGGGGGAGCAGCTGATCGAGGCGTTGTTCGGCGGCGCGCAGGCGCTGGGGCGCACCGAGCTCTTGCTGGGGACGATCGGGGCGCTGCTCGTGATCGCGTTCATGCTCGTGGCGCGGAGCGAGCTGGTGATCGCGCTCGTGTCGCACGATCTCGCGCGCACGGCGGGTATCAAGGTCGAGCGGTACAACCTGCTCTATCTGCTCGCCTTCGCGCTGACCGTGGCGCTGGGGCTGCGCTTCCTGGGCGTGCTGCTCATGGGGTCGCTGATCATCATCCCGGCGGCCACGGCCAAGCAGCTCGCGCGGAGCCTGGGCGGGATGCAGGCGATCGCGGTGGGCATCGCCGTCGGCGTGACGCTGATCGGCGCGTTCGCGGCGCCGGCGCTCCACCTCGAGGCGGGGCCGGTGTCGATCGTGCTGGCGGCGGTGGTGTTCTTCGGGAGCCTGCTGCTGCGGCGGCCCCCCTGACGCCGGGCCGCCCCAGCCCTCGTTGGTCCTACCCTCCGTTCGCATCCCACGTCGGAATCCGCCCCGGCGTCCACGGCGCGCCCGCCGCTTCTGCCGCGGTCTCCAGTCCGTGCAGATCCACGTTGATGAACTGGCGCAGCCGCGTCAGGATCCCGCCGAACTGCGAAGCGATGATGTCGTACTGGTGCTTCTGCGTGTTCGTCGCGTCCTCCAGCGTCGAGAACCAGAGCCCGCCCGTGATGTTCCCCAGCCGCTCGAGCAGCGAGGGCGGCACGGGCTCGCTGTAGCGCGCCTTGGTGTTGTCGCCGCCCAGCGTCTCCTGGATCGCGCGCAGCGTGTCCTCCAGCGCCTCGGCCTGCCGCATCAGCGCATCGGTCGGCGTCGGCGTCTGCAGCAGCGCCTGCCGCAGCGCCTTGAGCCGGTTGGCCGCCTCGCCCGCCGCGGCGTTGGCGCCGAGCACGGCGCGCTGCAGCTTGGCGGTCTTCTCCTCGAACGCCACGATCGCCGCCGAGCGCGGCGTGGACGAGCCGTCGAGCATGTAGACGTCGAAGCTCTGCGGCGTGCCCAGCGGCGTCTCGACCCCGTCCACGAGCTTGGCCATCGCCACGTGGTAGGTGCCGGGCGCCACGTACGGTCCGTCGCCCCCGTTCCCGCCGCGGTTCCCGTTCGACACCGGCGTCACGCTGGGATAGTGCAGATCCCACGTCACGCGCTGCACGCCGGCCTTGGGGCTCTCCATCAGCCGCCGCACCACCCGGCCCTCGGCATCGGTGATCGTGAAGATCAGCTCCGGGGCGCGCTCCTCGTTCTCCGCCTTGAGCGAATCCCAGGGCGGATAGAACACGTCCTCGCCCTTCTTGGCCGCGGCCTGCTCGGCGGCCTGGCGGATCTCCTTCTTGGTCTTGATCGCGTCCTTGAGATAGTAGGTGAAGGTCGCGCCGAAGGGCGGGTTCTTCGCGGCGTAGGTGTCGCTGCCGTGCGTGTCGCCCAGCGGGCTGTCCTGCATGAACAGCGCCGCGCGCTTCACCGGCAGCAGCGCGGCGCCGGAGGCCAGCACGGCCGGTGTCAGCTCGCGCAGCGGCGCGATGTTGTCCAGGATGTAGTAGCCGCGCCCGAAGGTCGCGACGTCGAGGTCGTCCTCGCGCTTCTGGATCTCCAGGTCGCGCACGGCGATCGTGGGCAGGCCGTTCTTGAGCTGCGTCCAGTGCTTGCCGCCGTTGGCGGTGTAGTAGAGCCCGAATTCGGTGCCCACGAACAGGAGCTGCGGGTCCTTGATGTCCTCGATGATCGTGTACGCCGTGCCGTTCTGCGGCAGGTCGCCCACGATCGAGGTCCAGGTCTTCCCGAGGTCCGTGCTCTTGAGCAGGTACGGCTTGAAGTCACCGGCCTTGTGGTTGTCGAACGCCACGTACACGGTGTTGGTGTCGAACGCGCTCGGCGTGACGCGCGAGACGAAGGTCGTGTCGGGCACGCCGGGGAAGTGATCGATCTTCCGCCAGTGCGCGCCGTCGTCCTCGGTGACCTGCAGCAGGCCGTCGTCCGTGCCCACCCAGAGCAGCCCCTGCTTGAGCGGCGACTCGCCGATCGTCACGATCTCGCCGTAGTACGAGGTCGACGTGTTCTTGCCCAGCGCGTCGGGGCCCCACACGCGCCCCATCATCTTGAGCTTGTTGCGATCGATGCCGCGCGACAGGTCGGGGCTGATCGCCCGCCAGGTGTCGCCGCGGTCGTTGCTCTGCCACAATATCTGAGAACCGAAATAGAGCCGAGTGTGCGAGAAGGGACTGATGATCAGCGGCGCGTCCCAGAACCAGCGCAGCGCCGGCTGTCCGGGCTCCGGCTGCGGGATGATGTCCACGTTCTCGCCGGTCTTGATGTTGAACCGCGACAGGTACCCGTTCTGCGCCTGCGCGTACACCGTGTTCGGGTCCGTCGGGTCGACGCGCGACTGGAAGCCGTCGCCGCCCTGCGTGAAGTACCAGTCGGAGTTCACGATGCCGTAGTCGGCCCGCGTCTGCGACGGCCCGCCCACCGAGGAGTTGTCCTGCGTCCCGCCGTACAGGTGGTAGAAGGGCAGGGCGTTGTCGGCCTCCACCCGGTAGAACTGCGCCAGCGGCAGGTTGCCGAAGAAGTGGTACGTCTTGCCGCGGTCCCAGCTCTCGT
>JBJKPA010000192.1:0-2752 GCA_046706905.1 Gemmatimonadaceae bacterium | reverse complement strand
CATCTGGCTCCAGGCGGCGGCCGCGATCCTGTTCGCGGCGGGCGGCACGGAGTTCGGCCGCTACACCGCCGGCGCGGCGCCCATTCCGGGCGTGTTGAACGTGCCCGCCGCCACGCACACGGCGGCGGCGACCACGAGCGACTCGGTGCCGGCCGTCTTCGCCTCGGTCCAGGCCGCCCGTACCGCCCGCGACCGCGCGCAGCTCGAGTACCAGAACGCCACCACGTTCCTGGCGCAGAACGATACCGGCGTCACCGGCGTCGAGAGCCCGTCGGCGATGCGCACGCGGCTCGCCGCGCTCGATCGCGTGTCGCACGCCATGCGCGACGCGCTGGCCGACGCGCCGTACGACCCGGTGATCAACGACTACTACCTCACGACGCTCGGCCAGCGGGAAGCCACGCTGCGCCAGCTCAACACCGCACTCCCGGCCGGAATGCGGGTCAACAGCTTCTGACGGACCGGATGGGGAATACCATGCGCAGTACGATGAAGGGAGCGAGTCGAGTGGCCCTGATCGCGACGGCGGTGATGCCGTTCGCGGCGGGCTCGGTGCTGGCCCAGCAGAGCGGCCGCGCCGCCCCGCGCCAGCAGGCCCACATCTGCATCAACGACCAGTGCGTGGACGACACCACGCAGGTCGCCCTGCAGGCGCTCATGGACCGCCTCGACTCGTTGCAGCGGCTCTACCTCGGCACGCCCATCTCGCCCGAAGAGCGCGCCCGGATGGCCGAGAAGATGACCGAGATGGTGAGCCGGCTGGCCGAGATCCGCCGCAGCGCGCTGGAGCTGAGCATCAATGGGATCTCCCGCGCCGCCGAAGCGCAGAGCGAGGCCATGAAGGCGATGCAGCGCGATCTCGGCCAGTACTCGATGACCGTGACCGTGCACCCCGAGATCGCGCCCAAGGGATGGCTCGGCATCACCTTCGCCGGCTGGCCGGTGACCGACACCGCCAACGGGGAGTACTACGTCCGCTATCTGTCGTATCCCGAGGTCGAGACGGTCGAGCCCGACTCGCCGGCCGAGCGCGCCGGCATCCTGCACGGCGACCTGCTGCTCGCGTTCAACGGGCAGGACGTCACGGGCCGCGCGATCTCGATGACGCGGCTCCTGCAGCCCAACCGCCGCGTGATCGTCAAGCTCGAGCGCGACGGCGAACCGCTCGAGGTGCCGGTGATCGTGGGCAAGCCGCCGCGCACGTTCGCGGTCCGGATCAATGGGTTCGCGGCGCCCGCGCCCATGGCGGACGCACCGGAGCCCCCGGTCCGCCCGCGCATCACCGCCGTCCAGGCGGTGCCCGCGCCCGCCGAGGCGCCGCAGCCGCCGCGGATGTTCTTCTACGGCTTCGACTCCGACCTCGCGCCGGTGGCCGGCGCGGTGATGAACACGCTCGACCCCGATCTCGGCCGCGCCCTGGGCGTGGACCGCGGCGTGCTGGTGCTCAAGCTCTCGCCCGGCACCCCGGCGTCCGACGCCGGGCTTCGCCCCGGCGACGTGATCGTGAAGGCCGCCGGAAGCTCGGTGTCGTCCGTGGGCGAGCTGCGCCGCACGCTGGAGCGGCACAGCGCCGACCCGTCGGTGGATCTGCAGATCGTGCGCGACCACAAGACACGCACCGTGAAGCTCGGGAACGACTAGCCGGACCGCGGGTCTCCTGCCGGCTGGTCCAGGCCCTCCGTCGCGAACGCGCGGCGGAGGGCCGCGCTGTCTTCGGGGGCCAGCGCGCGCACCCGCACCGTGGGCGCCATGATGCTCCGCGGATTCGACGAGTGCGGGAGCCCCAGTAGATGCCCCACCTCGTGCATCGCCAGTGCCCGCATCGCGTCGCCGAACACGGGGCGCCCGTCGGCGTGGTGCGTCGCCAGCTCGATCGTCGCGTCGGTCACGCGCCCCGTGCCGTCGCGCGTGACGCGCGACTCGCCGGTGTGCCGGTCGGTGAACCGGTCCGCCCACACGACGCGCACCGCGGCGTCGGCCGAATCGTCGGTGATCGCGAATCGCACCCGGGGCACGATCCCGCTCCACGCCGCGAACGCGCGCTCGGCTTCCACCGCGTCGTCGACGCGCCAGCCGGGCACGCCCGCGCCCGGCGCGATCCAGACGAAGATCGGGCCGACCTCCGGTTCGGGGCCGGAGAGTTGCGGGCGGACCGCGCCGGAAAGCGCGGCACAGGCCGCGGCGGCGAGTCCGAATCGCGCGAGTCGGTGCACGAATCTTCTACGCGAGAAAGGTCGAAACGGCTGCGAAGAACTCGGCCGGCGCTTCCCAGAACGGGAAGTGGCCGCTGTGCGGCAGCAGCGTGAACCGCGCGCCCGGGATCGTGGCCGCCGTCTCGCGCCCCACGTCGGGCGAGAGCGGATCGCCGTCGCCGTGCAGCACCAGCGTGGTCACCGCGATCGCGCGCACGCGGTCGCGCCAGTCGTATCCGTCGCGGCGCAGACGGGCCAGCGCCGCCGTCCCCGTGGGGCTCGCGGACTTCGGCATCGGGAACGTGGACGCGAACGCCGGGTCCACGAACCACGCCCCGTACGACGCGCGCAGATGCCGCAGGTGCACGTCGGGGTCCGGGGCGCCGAGCATCTCGTCGGTGATGGCGTCGAGCGTCGCGCGGTCGTTCGCTCCGGCGCGGGCGGCCGACGCGGCGCGGAGCGGCGCCATCCAGGCGCTCGTCGGGCCCACCGAATCGGCCAGCACCAGCCGGCGCACGCCGGCCGGTTCCTGCGACGGGGCCAGCATCGCGATGCCGCCG
>JBJKPA010000191.1:0-3793 GCA_046706905.1 Gemmatimonadaceae bacterium | reverse complement strand
CCACCGTTGCCCTCATGGTCGGGACCGCCCGGTCTCGCCGCGACACGGGAGGAACGATGTGCCTGGGAGTGCCCGGCAAGGTCGTGGAGGTGCACGGCCAGATCGCGCAGGTCGACTTCTTCGGGGTGCGGCGCGAGACCCGGCTCGACATCATCGACGAGCCCGTCCAGCCCGGTGACTACATCCTCAATCACGTCGGCTTCGCCATCCGGCGAATCCCCGATCACGAGATCGCGGAGACGCTCGCCCTCTACGAAGTGCTGCTGCGCGAAGCGGAGAACGACATGATGGCCGCCGACGTGCGCGGCGAGATCGAGGCCGCGCAGGTGCAGCACGGGGGCCTCGGTGGCTGAGCTGGCCGCCCCCGCGGCCCGCCCCAAGGGCGCCGACGAGCTCAAGTTCCGCGATCCGGCGCGCGCCCGCGCGCTGGCCGACGCCATCGGCCACATGGTCGAGCAGATCGGGCGCGCGCCGGTCTCCGTCATGCACGTCTGCGGCAGCCACGAGCAGGCGATCGCGAAATTCGGCCTCCGCCAGACCTTCCCCGAAGGCCTCGACGTGATCATGGGTCCCGGCTGCCCGGTGTGCGTCACCGACCTCCCCGAGGTGGACGAGGCCGTGGTGCTGGCCGAGGACGGCGTGCGCGTGGTCAGCTACGGCGACATGCTGCGCGTGCCCGGCACGGTGCGCTCGCTGGCCGAAGTGCAGTCCATGGGCGGCAAGGTGGACGTCGTGTACAGCGCCGCCCAGGCGGTGGACATCGCGCGCGAAACCGACGAGGAGGTCGTCTTCTTCGCGAGCGGGTTCGAGACCACGGCCGTCGCCACGGCGGCGATCGCCGTCGCCAATCCGCCGGGGCACATCTCGAACCACTCGGCGCACAAGTACATCCCGCCCGTGATGGAGATCGTGGCCGAGTTGCCGGAGACGCGCATCGAGGGCTTCCTCGCCGCCGGCCACGCCGCGACGATCACCGGCTGGGGGATCTTCGAGCGGTTCGTCGAGCGGCACGGCATTCCGGTGGTCGTCGCGGGCTTCGAGCCGCTCGACATCCTGGCCGGGCTCGCCCAGCTCGTGGAGTTGATCCGCGACGAGCGGCACGAGGTCGTGAACACCTTCCCGCGCTGCGTCACCAAGGAGGGCAACCGGATCGCGCAGCAGGAGCTGTGGCGCGTGTTCCGCACCACGGGCGGCAACTGGCGCGGCATCGCGCACGTGCCCAACGGGAACCTGCGCCTGCGCGACGAGTTCGCGCACCTCGACACCCGCCGGCGGTTCCGCATCGACCTCAAGCGCCTGTGGAACCAGGCCCCGGCCGCGCTCACCCAGCTCTGCGTGTGCGGCGACATCATGGCCGGCATCTCCTCGCCCGAGAAGTGCTCGCTGTTCGGCAAGGAGTGCGTGCCCGACGCGCCCGTGGGCGCCTGCATGGTGAGCAGCGAGGGCACCTGCCGCATCTGGCACCAGTACGGAGGGCATCCCAAGCTATGACCACCGCGACGGCCGACGAGGCGGTCCGCCAGCATTCGGGGCGGCGCGATCCCACGATCGTGATGAAGCACGGAGCGGGCGGCCGCGCGATGCGCCGGCTCATCCAGGAAACGCTCACCCGCGGATTCGTGGACGTCGAGGTGGACGGCGTCGGCATCGCGGCGATGGACGACGGCGCCGCCCTGCGCGTCGGCGACCGGTGGCTGATCGTGACCACCGATTCGCACGTCGTGCAGCCGGCGTTCTTCCCCGGCGGTGACATCGGCCGCCTGGCGATCGCCGGCACGGTGAACGATCTGGCGATGATGGGCGCCACCGAGCCGCTCGGCCTCACCTGCGCGCTGATCGTGGAAGAGGGCTTCACCTTCCCCGACCTCGAGCGCGTGCAGCAGTCCATGTTCGACACCTGCCGCGAGGCGGGCACGACCGTGGTCACCGGCGACACCAAGGTCATGGGCCGCGGCGAGCTGGACGGCGTCGTGATCAACACCACCGGCGTGGCCATGGCCGACCGCATCGTCCGCGACTCCGGTCTCCAGGTGGGCGACCGGATCATCGTCACCGGCAACGTGGGCGACCACGGCATGGCGCTCATGGCGCACCGGCACCACCTGGCGATCGACGCCGAGCTGTATTCCGACGTCGCGCCGCTCAACCACATGATCCGCGACGCGCTCGCCGCCCGCCCCGGCGCCGTGACGGCGATGAAGGACCCGACGCGCGGCGGCCTGTCCAGCGCGCTCCACGAGATGGCCGAGAAGGGCAACGTCGGCATCCTGATCCGCGAGGAGCTGGTGCCGGTGAACCCGGTGGTCAGCGCCGTGGCCGAGATGCTGGGGCTCGACCCGATGCACGTCGCCAACGAGGGCAAGGCCGTGCTCGGCGTGCGCGGCGACGACGCCACGGTGCAGGCCGTGCTCGACGCCCTGCACCGCCACCCGGCGGGCGCGAACGCGGCCGTGATCGGCGAGTGCGTGAGCACGCGCGTGGGCGACGTGGTGCTCGATACGGGCCTCGGTAAGCGGTTGCTCTCGGAGTACGAGGGCGAGCTGCTGCCGCGCATCTGCTGAGCGGGTCCATGGCGATGGCGCACATCCACGTCGAGCACGTCGGCCCGGTCGGCCTGTTGATCATCGACCGGCCGCAGCGGTTCAACTCGATGGACGTCGAGACGGCGCGCGACTTCCGCAAGGCGGGACTGCAGCTCGCCCGCGACAGGGACGTGCGCTGCGTGATCGTGCGCGGCACGAACGGCATCTTCTGCAGCGGCGCCGACCTCAAGTACATCCGCGCCCGGGGATCGCAGGAGGACTTCGGCTACCTCCGGCCCGACGGAACGGCCGAGCCCCCGGGATTCGGCGAGGGCTTCAAGGAGATCCTCGAATATCTCCACAGCACGATCTCGGAGATGAAGCGCGCGCCCAAGCCGTTCATCGCCGCCGTGGACGGCGTGGCCGCCGCCGGGGGCTTCGGCATCGCGATGGCCTGCGACCTCGTGTTCGCGTCGGAACGGGCGACCTTCGAGTGGGCCTACCACAAGACGGGGCTCACCGGCGCCGAGAGCTCGACCTTCTTCCTGCCGCGGCTGCTCGGGTTGCGCATGGCGATGGGGCTGGTGTTCCTCAACCCGCGGCTCTCCGCCGCCGAGGCGAAGGAGCTGCACCTCGTCAACGACGTCTTTCCCGACGCGGAGTTCGACGCCCGCGTGATGGAGGCCGCGCAGCGCATCGCCGCCGGCCCCACGCAGGCCTACGCCGTGGCCAAGAGCCTGATCAATCAGGCGGCCGGTGTCGAACAGCTCGACTACCATCTCGACGAGGAACTGCAACACCTCGCACGCTCCGCCGACGGCCGCGATTTCTCCGAGGGGCTCGACGCCTTCTTCGGCAAGCGCACCGCCTCGTTCGACGGGCGCGGCTGACCGCCTGCGCCCCCCGGTCGGACAAACCCCGACGCTCCGGGCGGCACACTCCCGATTCCTGCGGCCCCGAATCCCGGCGTAACTGCTGATGGGTCGGGACATGCCGCCCGAACCGGGGGCGATGCGCCATGTGGCCATTCGGGAACTCGAAAAAGACCGCGGCCGCCGAGCCGTCGGCGCTGGACGCCCTGCTCGAAGCGGAGCGTACCGTGGGTGCGCGGCTCCAGGAGGCGGAGCGGGAGGCCGAACGCCTGGTGCGGGAGGCGCAGGCCGCCACGCAGGCGGAGGACGAACGCGCCGAGCGTGAGCTGGCCGAAACCCTCCGGCTCCTCGACGAGCAGGCCGCGGCGCAGCGCGCGCAGGACGCGCACGCCGTCGAGC